>CAVBOO010000006.1:0-15397 GCA_963597045.1 bacterium
GAACCGCATAGCCGAGCTCGCCGCGAGCAAGCTCTAAACGCGCGGCAACCAAACTCGGCAGAGCGCAAGCAGCAAACCACCGAAGAAGGCCGACGCAGCGCGGCGAAAGCAATCAAAACCAAGCGCCGGGCGAGCATCCTCCCCCCGGCGCTTAATTGTTGGATTTCAGTTTGAAACTCTGCGAGCCGAAGCCTTGGAGAATCTAAGGCTAGACCTTGCGAGCCTTCTCGGCCTTACCCAAAGTCACCTGCGAAGTGCAGCTGCGTATGAGCACCTTGCCACGCGTGAACTTATTGCCCGATGCCCCGCCCTTGGTAACCTTGTAGAAGGAAATGCCGTAGCTCTTCACCTTGAACTTGCAGTTGGTCACCTTCACGCGATAGTAGCCCGTGGTGGACATGTTGTTGGTGCCCACGCCCTTAGGGCAGTTAGGCACGTTGAAAGTGCAGTGATCAATGAGCGTAGTGCGCGTGGTGGTGCCATCCCAAGGCTTACCCTGGGGGCTGCAATTGGAGTTCTTCGTGGTGTCGAGCTGAATGACCTCGTTGGTGCTATCGCCCCTATAGGTACCGTTGAAATTACAGTACTCAACGCGCACGTTACGGCAACCCGCCAGCTCGATGGAATGGCCGTTGTAATTGTTGGTGATGGTAACGCCCTTGATGCGGATGGTCTTGCAATGCATGAACAAGAAGGTGCTGTAGCCATAGCGCCAGCCGTTCTTGCTACGACTCGTGCTGCCGGCCTTGCCCGTGGTCACGTACTTGCCGCCGGTGATGGTGAAGTTTTTGCCGCGGCTGTAGCCGCCGATGCTGCGCTTGCTGCCGACGTTGTCGGAGGAATCCTTGTACAGCGCATTGATGAAGATACCCTTGCCGTTGGTCACCTGCTTGAGCGTGGCACCGGTGGCGATGAAAGTGATGTTGTTGTAGAGCTTCAGGGTCTTGTTGATGTAATAAGTCTTGCCCGAAATCAGCCTGACCGTGATCTTCTTGTTGCGATGATCCCATCTTTGGCCATAGCCGGAGTATTTGTTCATCACGTTATGAATGGCGTTGAAGTCGGTGCGGCCCGAAGTGTCGCCGCTGGGGTAGATGGTATAGGAAGCGCTGTCCAGGTTCATGCGCTTGGCCTGCTTGGTGGTGCTGGCCTTTTGTCCGGAGGCCGTCTTGACGTTGAGCACCCATACCGATGCCGCCTGCGCCTCACGCGCGCCCAAGGAAACAGCCAGGCCAATGGCTAAGGCTATCAGGGTAAACAGCATGAGCACCTTTTTGGTGCTAAAAGAAGTGGTAGTCATAAAGCTCGTTTCGTGGTCCGATTCAGGTTCGTTTTCGGTTTCGTTTTAGGTTTATTTACGCAGACGGCCCAAAGCCGCTTCTGCGTTTTGGCATATTCGGTTGTGGGAGGAAGAGCTTGGCAGCCGCAAACGCACATGGCGCACGTCGAAGTGCGCTCAGCAGGCTCATTGGCACGAACGCAAGCTTAACGTCTTAAAGCAAAACCTCATCGATGATGCGGTCGCAAGCCTTACCGTCCAAATGCTTGAAGCTCTTGGCCTTGAATACTTGCAGGCGCTCCAGATCAAAGTCGTCTTGCTCGATGGCAGCGGTCAACTCATCCTGCGTATAGACTATCTTGCCGCTCACGAAGCTTTCGAAATCTTCATAGAAGTTACGCGTGGCCACATAGTTGTTAAGGTCGAACACGTAATAGAGCGTCGGGATGTCCAGAAGCGCCGCCTCGTAGCAGGTGGAAGAGTAATCCGTAACCAAAACATCGGTGCTGGGAAGAATATCGTTGATCTCGGGAATGGCGGAGCCGTCCACGATGATATCGGCATATTCGGCAGGTATGCTGGGCATTTGCGTAATGAACGGATGCATCTTCAAAATGAGGAACCAGTTGTTCTTCCGGCAAGCAGCGCCCAGCGCCCCAAGATCAAGGTAGTTGTAATCGAAGTACGCGCTGTTCTTGCCCGCCCCGCGGAAGGTTGGCGCAAAGACGATAACGCGCTTGCCCGCAGCGCCCGGGAAGATCTTCTTGAAAAAGGCCCTCTTATCCTCCTGCCAAGCAGGGTCCAAAATCCAGTCGTGACGTGGGATACCGAGCGCTTTCACGCGCGACTCGGGGATGCCGAAAGCCTCGGCGTAAATGGGCTCGTCCTTTTCGGCCGCCACGATAACGTCAGTATAGCAGCGGTGCGATTCCGCAAAGGGCGACACGGCATCAAGCGTACCAATGCGCCCCATGCCCACGGTCTTGAACGCGCCGCAGGCATGCCACAGCTGCACGATGCGCGTGCCCTTTTGGTAGTCGGCACGATAGAGCGTGAGCTGGTAATCGTCGCAGAAAACCACCTTCGCAGTGGCCAGGTCCCAAGCAAGCTTGAGGTAGGCACCGATGCCGCGCGAACCCTTTTCGTTCGTGAAGTCGTAGGCGATCTTGTAATCCTTGGTGATTCCGCGCTCCTCCATGCGCCGCAGCAACGGCTCCATATTGCCGCCGATTTCCGAACGCCTGTCGGAAGTGAAAACGATCTTGTTGTGCTGCTTGGCATGCTTGCACATGCCGCGCTCGGTGCTAGTCCAAACAACACCATGCATATTCTTTGCAAAGCTGACGAAGGCCTGCACGAAACGTCTTTTAACATTGAACCTTGGTGCCACTGGCGCTCGACCGAGCACCTCGAAATGAGCCTGACCTTCATCGTTTGGATAGGTCAAAATCTCGTAATGATGACCGGTTTTGAAATATAGAAGAGCATCATCTCGACGGGTGGCAAGCTCGCCCGAACGACGGCAGAAGGACGCCATGGTCAGCGGCAGATCCTCGCCTTCGCGCACAATGAAGGCGTCGAACTCGCCGAAGGGGATCGCGCGATCGTGATAAGCGACGATGGGGCGCACGCGCCAACTGGTCGGACCCTCGTAGAAAGACTCACCCAAAACAATGTCGCTTGCAAGCTTGTTGCCGTCCTCGTCGAAGGCCTCGCGCGGGCGACGCAGCAAGATCTTGTCCTCGGGCTTAAACGGCGTGGCAGGGTTGACCTCCAGGTACAAGGTGGTACGCGACCAATGGAAATCAACAAGCTCGATTGCCTGCGAGGAACCGAAACCCACCGCGGACACAGCCGCAACCGCGGTCGCCACCGTGGGCGTAGCTCCCGCTGCAGCCGTCGCGGCTTCCGCCACCCCTTCATTTACTTGCATATCGTTCATATAGCTAGGCTTCCTTCTGTTGTTTCAAGAACTAAATCAACCACTCGGTCGGACGAATGATTGTCGAAATGAGCAAAATGGCGCCGCTTGAAGACGTCGATCCGCGCCTGGTCGCCCGCATACGAAAGCGCGGCCACCAAAGCCTCGGGCGTGCGCACGATAGGCCCGGGCACAAAGCTCTCGTAAGGCTCGTAAAAGCCGCGGGTTTGCTCGTAATATTCCAGGTCGTACGGGAAAAACACCGTTGGAACATCGATAAGCGCCGCCTCGTAGAGCACCGAGGAGTAATCGGTGATAAGCAGGTCGGCGGCAGGAAGAAGATCGTTCACCTCACGGATGCCGTCGGCGAGCACGATCACATCCTCCATGCCCGCAGGAACCCCGTTAAAACCATGCGTGTACTGATGGAACTTCAGCATGAACAAGGCATTGTTCATGCGGCAGTAGTCGGCGATCCCGGCAAAATCAAGCTGCGAAAAATCGTAGGTGGCCTTGCGAATGTCGTCCTCGCGAAAGGTCGGGGCGAAAACGATCACGCGCTTGCCCTGAGCTTGCGGGAAGCGCTCGAAAAACGCACGGCGCGCCTGTGCAAGCGATTCCTCGTTCAAAAAGCCATCGACGCGCGGTATGCCCGTAGCGAAAATCCGCTCCTCGGGCATGTTGAAGGCATCGGCGTAATGCGGCTTGTCGACATCGGCGCTCACGATCACGTGGGTATAGCCTCGATGCGCGCGCGAGGTGCGACGGTGCTCCTCCTGGTTGGCACGCTTACGGCTGAAGCCGATGGTCTTGAAGCTCCCGATGGCGTGCCACAGCTGCACCACCTTAACATCGGCCGGGAAGTCGACGAAGTAAACGAAAGGATGGTAGTCGTCCAAAAAGATGATATCGGCGTTGGCCAGGCGCTTGATGAAGGCCAGCTGCTTGACGGGCGTCTCCACCGATTTGATGTCGGGGGAAAAATCGAGCACCACGTCGAAGCGCTCGGCAAGGCCGCGCTGGCAAATGCGGTCGTACACGAACTTGGCATTGCCACCGATCTCGGCGCGCGAAACGCTGGTGAACAAAACAACCGGCTTGCGGTCGGGCCTGTGCAAAGCGGCACTGCGGTAGCGATCGTAAAGAAGCTGGTAAACCCGGGCTACCGCGCTTTGGACATTCTGCTTCACGCTCAAAGCCCCGCCACCTTCCTTGTTCGCTTTCCTTTTAGTTTTTGCATCTTTGCAACCGCAAAAGTTTACCACGCGCGCACTGCAACGCGAAAAGCCAAGGAGTCCCAGCAAGCGGGTATACTTGTGCCATGTTCGCGCGCCCGCCGATAAAGCACGAAGGCCCGGCGACTCCGCGCCTTCGATTGTTACTAGCTGCAAGCTTTGCGGCTCTTCTTCTTGTTGCCATATCCGGCCTTGCAGGCTGCGGAAATCCGGAGGGCACCAGCGGGGCAAGTTTTTCCTCCCCGAAGAAAATCGAAGAGGCGAGCTTTCATTCCTCAAGCGCCGAGGGGGCGCACGGCGCGCTGGTCGACACCTCTTACGCAAGCAAGGGATACATCGCAGTAAAGGCGAGCAATTCCTCTCGTTTGAAGCTGCAGATCACCTTGGGCGAGCAAACCATCAACCACGACCTGCCCAATGACGGAACCGAAACTATCTATCCCCTTACCTTCGGCGATGGCAACTACAGCATCCGCGTTATGCAAAACACCTCGGCAAGCAACTACGTCGAAATCTACCGCACGCAGAAAAGTGTCACACTCGAAAGCGAGTTCGCACCCTTCCTGCGCCCGAACCTGTACTGCCAGTTCTCAGACAAGAGCGCCGCCACCAAGAAAGCGCGCGAGTTGGTGGCCGACGCCGAGAATGTCGGCGATGCCGTGGAGGCCATCTGCACCTACGTGGTCGACAACATCAGCTACGACAATGCCAAGGCGAAAAAGGTCGGCAAAACGACCGGCTACGTGCCCGACCCCGACAGCACGCTCTCAAGCGGGAAGGGCGTCTGCTTCGATTACGCCAGCCTGGGCGCGGCGATGCTCAGAAGCCAGGGCATCCCCGCCAAGATCGTTACGGGATACGTGAGCCCCAACAACATCTACCACGCCTGGATCATGGTCTACATAGACGGAACTTGGACCACAGCGCAGTTCAGCGTCGACCAAAACACCTGGTCACGCGTTGACTTAACCTTTGCCGCAAGCTCCGACAACACACTCGTTGGCGACGGATTGGACTACCAAGACAGATACACCTATTAAAGAAGAAGCGCCGATGCCCTGGCCTATGCAGCCAAGGAATCGGGATCCCGATTAAAGGATTTTGCGAAATACCTGCAAATTTTTCTGAAAGAATTTGGCGATAATCAGGTGTTTTTCAATTACGGACAACAAGTTCTCAAACCCGAGGCCTTATTTACGTGAGACAATGAAGGACGACCTGAACCACTAGGAGAATCCAATGGCAAACAAACTACTTGAAAGCAGTGCGATCAGCGCGTTCTGCAGCAGTGTCGCAACCATGCTCGCCGCCGGAGTCCAAACCGACGAAGCCGTGCACATGCTTTCCGAAAACCGCAAGCAATCGAACTTCAAGCGGGTCTGCGACGAGGTGTACTCCCATCTTGTCAACGGTAGCAACCTTGCCGAATCCATGGATAAAACCGGAGCCTTCCCGGCCTACGCCGTCGAGATGGTTCGCGTCGGCGAATCGTCCGGTCGCACCGAGCGCGTGCTGCGCACCTTGGGCCATTACTACGAAAGCGAGCGCCGCACCTTCTCCAAGCTGCAAAGCTCGGTTGGCTACCCCGCGGCGCTTCTGTGCGTGATGAGCGTGATCCTGCTCTTCACGGTCATCTTGATCCTTCCCATCTTCGGCCAAACCTACGAGAACATGTCCGGGGCTTTGACCTCGGGCTCCTTCGGCATGGTAAACGCCTCGGTAGTCATCGGCTGGATCGCCCTCATCGTTGTGCTCGTCGCCACCGTCGGCGCGCTCATCGTGTCGGGGCTCTCCCACTCCGAAAACGGTCGCACCCATGTCGACCATCTGCTCCGAAAATTCCCCGGCACCAAGCAGGCCATGTACCAGCTGGCCCTTTCGCGCTTCACCAACGCGCTTGCCTCCTTCATCGCATCGGGCGTCCAGGAGGAAGCAGCCCTTCGCCAGGCCATGGCAACCGTCGATCACCCCGCCCTTAAGCAGAAACTGGACGCCACCTTCGATGCCATGGTCGACATCGACAACCCGCGCAGCCTTGGTCAGGCAATCGTCGAAAACGAGGTTTTCGAGCCCATCTACGGCCGCATGCTTTTGATGTCCACCCGCTCCGGCTCCACCGACGAGGTGCTCGGCCATCTATCCGACATCTTCTTCGACGATGCCAACGCGCAGCTTGATTCCGCGGTCGACACGATCGAACCCACCCTGGCGGCCTTCCTCACCGTTGCCGTCGGCGCCACGCTCATCGCCGTCATGCTTCCCCTTATCGGCATCATGGGATCCATCGCTTAAAGGAGCCCGCAATGTTCCACGAATTAACAGACAGCGAGCTTGCCCGCCGCAAGCGAATGCGCATCATCGTCGCATGCGTTGTCGTGGCCGCATGCATCGTTGCCGTTGCGCTGTTCAGCGCCATGCAAGCCAATGCCAAGGAGCAAAGCGCCGTCGCCATCCACGACGCCATCATGGATTCGGCGAAGCAATGCTGCGCGATAGAGGGTAATTACCCCAGCTCGCTTGAATACCTTGAGCAAAACTACGGCCTCACCATCAACCACGACGATTACGTGATCTCGTACGAAAGCTTCGCGGGCAACATCATGCCCATCGTGGTGGTGACGCCCCGATGAACACGCATGACGAAACCCTCACCACCCAAAAGCGCCTAAGAGCGCTTTCCTCCCTCGGGCATCTGCACCTGAACGAGGAAAAGCCCTTCTCACCCAAGCGGATCTTCCCCTCTTTGGTGCTCGGCGTGTTCTTCATCGCACTGATGCTCGCGCTTATCGCCGGCGTGACCGTGTATTCCTCGATCTCCAACAGCACCGCAGCCACGAACACGGCCCGCCAAGGCGCCGGCCTCATCGTCAACGTCATACATGCCAACGACGCGCAAGGTGCCATCGGCGTAGGCCAGGGCCCCGAAGGAAGGTCCCTGGTCGTCACCGAGAAGCTCGACTCCGGCACCTACGAAACGCGCTTCTACCTGTATCAGGGCAAGGTCGTTCAGGAATACAGCATCGCCGGCAGCGAATACTCGCCCGAGAACGCATCCGAGGTCATCCAGTCGAACAGCTTCGACTTCAGCTATAAGCACGGCCTGCTCACGGTAACCACCGACCAGGGCACCGCCGAAACCGCCCTCCGTTCGATGCAAGGGGGTAACTAATGGCTGAAACATCTTCACTCACCAGCTCCCAGCGGGGCAAAAGCTCCTGGACCTCCACGGCCTTCATGGTCGAGGCCATCGTGCTTTTGTTCTTCCTCATCGCCTCTATGGCGGTGTTCACCCAGCTCTTCGGCTTGGCCACCACCACCTCAACCGAGGCTGCGCGCCTGGCAAACGCAAACACCATCGCGCAAAACGCCGCCGAGGAGTTCTCGGCGGATCCTGCGAGCGTGGCCAAGGGAGCAAAGGTTGGTCTGGGAGCCGCCGCCAGCACGTCCGGCAACTTCAAGGTTAGCTGCGACGTTAGCAAGAAGAAGAACAGCACCGGCATCCTTTACTCCGCGCACATCGTCGTCTCCGACGACAACGGCGAGGCCTACTCACTAGATGCCGAGCGCTTCGTGGAAGGGGGCAAATGATGGCAGGCAGAACTGAAGGCGTGCGCATCGGCCCCATCAGCCTTGCAACGCTCATCGCCATCCTGCTCGTAGGCGTTCTTGCGCTCCTATGCGTGGCAACCGCAAACGCAGCGCAAACGATGGCGCAACGCCAAGCCAGCGCAACCACCGAGACCTACGCGCTTGATTCCTGCGGCCAAATAATGCTCGCAAGCATCAGCGAAGAGCTCTCCTCATCAGGTTCGCTGAAAGCAACGGCATCCAAGCTTTCCTCAATCGCTGAAAAGGCGAAAAAGGATTGCGGCGAAGAGAGCCTTACCATCAAGGCCTCTTCCAGCTCCAAGAGCTTAAGCTTCACCATAACCGCGCAAAACGGGAAAAAGCTCGATGCTAAAGTGAGCCAAAAGAACGGCGCGCTTTCAGTAGACCAGTGGAAACTTACCAGCCAACAACAGGACGCCGAGGAAACCCTGTGGTCCGGCTCCGTCGACAATGATTAAAGGAGAATCATCGATATGGAATTAAAAGAGCTTCTTAAGCAGATGATCGATCTTAAGGCTTCGGACGTTTTCGTTAACGCGGGTCTGCCCCTAGCCTACCACGCGGGCGGCGTTCACGTGCGCACCGATTCCGCTCCTTTGACTCCCGCCGATACGCGCGAGTACGTCCACTCCATCTACGAGCTGGCCAACCGCGACATCGCCCTCTTCGAGTCGACCATCAACCACGATGACGACTTCAGCTTCGCCATCCCCGGCGTTGGCCGCTTCCGCGCTAACATCTTCCGCCAGCGCGGCTCCTACGGCGCCGTTATCCGCGTGATTCCCTTCGGCCTGCCAACCCCCGAGGAAATGAATATCCCCGAGTCCGTCATGGGCCTGGCCGACGTTACCAAAGGCCTTGTCCTCATCACCGGCCCCGCCGGCTCCGGCAAGTCGACCACGCTCGCCTGCCTGGTCGATCGCATGAACCATAACCGCCAGGGCCACATCATCACGATGGAAGACCCCATCGAGTACATCCACAGCCACGGCACCTGCATCGTGACCCAGCGCGAGGTTCCTACCGACATAGCCACCTACTCCGAGGCGCTGCGCTCCGCCATGCGTGAGAGCCCCGACGTCATCCTGCTCGGCGAGATGCGCGACTTCAACACCATCGGCACGGCCGTGAACGCCGCCGAGATGGCCCAGCTGGTTCTTTCCACCCTGCACACCACCAGCGCCGCCGACACCGTCGAGCGCATCGTGGACGCCTTCCCCGCAAACCAGCAGCGCCAGATTCGCGTTCAGCTTTCCATGGTGCTCCAGGCAACCGTGAGCCAGCAGCTTGTGCCCGCAATCGACGGCGGCACGGTGCCCATCTTCGAGATCATGCTGATGAACACCGCAATCCGCAACCTTATCCGCGAGGAGAAGGCCTACCAGATCGATTCCGTCATCGCATCCAACGCTAAACTCGGCATGCAGACCATGGATCAGGGCCTCTTCGCAGCCTATAAGGAAGGCAAAATCACCAAGGATGTTGCCCTGCGCTACGCCAACCACCAGGAAGCGCTGATCCGCCGATTCGAGGCCGAGGGCCTGTAGGTCCGCTAGACTCTGCGCGCGGCCGACGTTGTTGGCCGCAAGCAGACCCTACGCGCAACCGGTGCCGTTAGCCGCAAACAGGCCCTACGCACGGCCAGTATAGCTGGCCGCAAGCATATGTTCTTCATAGCGAAGATGCCGCAATATAGCCCAGGTCGCATTCTCGCGTCCTGGGCTATCTAATTCCAAGAAACAAGTATTAGGGCAAGACCTTCGAAGCGGGCGCGTGCAAACTAGAGCGCCGATCTCAAAGCTTCGACAGTCTTGTTGTACTCTGCCTCAACCTGAGGGAACAAAACGTTGGAACCTTCCAACGAACCGCCGCGCAGGGCTTCCGTGATCTGATACACCGGCTCGTAGAGATTCGTGAAGCCCAGGTTCGAGCACACGCCCTTAAGCGTGTGTGCCGCCATGAAAGCCCGTTCGGCATCGCCTGCCTTAAGAGCATCCCTCAAGCTGTCAAAACTTGCATCATCCAAGAACTTGGTCGCGAAACGCGCAACCAAAGCATCGTTCATCAGGCGCTTCAGAACATCCGAGTAGTCCGCCCCCATCTGCTCATAAGCTTCTTTAAGTGTAGCCATCTCGTTTCTCCTAGCTAAGCTTTACGGGTTTACTTGTGATAGGGGGGGGGTTAATGCCGGGACGTCAAGCTCCCTTTTGATGCGATCTTCGCTATCCAACAGGCATTCGATAAGCAACGGGTTGAACTGCCCGCACTGCCCGCTGATGATCATTCGCATGGCATCGTCGTGGGGAATAGCCTTTTTGTACACGCGATCACTCGTGAGCGCATCGTACACGTCCGCCAAGGAAACAACCTGGGCGGAAATGGGAATCTCGTCGCCTTTGAGCTGATCGGGATAGCCGCCGCCGTCCCAACGCTCGTGATGATAGCGGCAGATATCGCGCGCGGTCTGCAGCAGCACGGGATTGTCGTTGTACATCGTGAGGTTGTCGAGCATGTTGGAGCCAAGAACGGCATGCGACTTCATGACCTCGAATTCCTCATCGGTCAGGCGGCCGGGCTTGTTCAAAATGCTATCGGGGATGGCTAGCTTGCCGATGTCATGTAAGGCAGAGCACATCACCGTCATCGAGCGGGTGAGGCTCGTTATGCCGTAACGATCAGTCTTTTTCACCAAGCAATCCAAAAGAATCTCGGTCAGATTGCGCACATGCAAAACGTGCGGTCCGCTTTCGCCGTTGCGCATCTCCATCGCGCCGCCCATGATGTTGATCAGCACGTTGCTGGTTTTCTCGCGTTCGTAGTACTGCTGCGCAAGCATCGAGCTCAAACGGCGCTGGCGCGCATACAGACGCATGATGTTGCTTACGCGCTGACGAACGATGCGAATGTCGAAGGGACGGGCAATGTAGTCCGAAGCGCCCAATTCGTACGCACGCAATACGGCTTCGTCGGAATCCTCGCTGGAAATCATGATAACGGGGATGTTTTCGATCCAGCCGCTTCTAACCATGGTCGAAAGAACGTCGAAGCCCGACATACCCTCCATGATGATGTCCAAAAGCACCAGGGAAATGCCCGAGCCGTACTCGCGCATAAGCTCGACCCCTTGATAGCCGTTTTCGGCCTCGAGGATTTCATAGTCGTCTTTGAGCATCTCTTTCAGAATGTCGCGGTTGAGCTCGGAATCATCGACGATCAAAAGAACGGGCTTGTAAGAATCGATTTCCTCAACGGAGTCGCTATCGGTGAGCACCGAGCTTCCTTGCTGCTTGGCAAGATACATCAGACGGTCTGCCTGCTTCACCGCTTCGTCGACGGTGCGCCCGTTCGACAGCACGCCGCCGATGCTCGAAGAAAGGTACGCTTGCTCGTTGCCGGGCACGCTCGTTTGCGAGATAGCTACCGAAATGGCCCGCAGCCTACGCGAGAAAGTTGCGCTATCGATGTTGGGAATAACCAAAACGAACTCGT
The DNA here is from genome assembly GCA_963597045.1 of bacterium. Lineage (GTDB taxonomy): Bacteria > Actinomycetota > Coriobacteriia > Coriobacteriales > Eggerthellaceae > Anaerotardibacter. Next base: position 11,534 of record CAVBOO010000006.1, read on the forward strand.
CGCCACCGTAGCGAATGAGGACATCTGTTTCGCGGATGCAGCCGAGCATCGTTTGGGCGGCGGCGCGCAGGGCAAGGTCGCCCGCGTGATGGCCCAAAGAATCGTTGACGAGCTTGAAGTCGTCAAGATCGATCACCGCAACGCCGGCAAAAAGATGCTCACGCTTTATCTCGTCCTCGTAAAAACGGCGATTGTACAAACCGGAAAGAACGTCGAGATAAAGCTCGTTGCGATCGACGCGATCCTCGCGCTCGATGTTGGCGGAGTACAGCATGACATGAGGGACGCCGTCTACCTCAAGATAACGGGCGGTAACCCTATGCTGCTCGTTGCCAAGCTGAAGCAAGCGCTTGGCGTTTCCATGAGTTTCCAGAAGCCGAGAGCAAACCTTGCGCATGCAGGGAGTTTCGTCGCCGCAAAGCAAGCAGTTCATCTCGTTTTCCACCTCGTCCGCATCGAGCAGGCGAACGATGGGGAAAATGTTCTTCAAACGCGAAACTTCTTCGTCGGCCTCGGCGCTTGTCAGATTAACCTCTAATTCTTTTTCGCTCATGAGGAGCCTTTTCCTTCCTCGTGCCAAGAGCTCCGGCCATGCCGGTTCGGCAAACGTCAGGCGGCCTTGATCGACCGATTTGCCGGTGCCGACCGGTTTGTTTGCCGTCGCCGTGCCCCTAGCTTGCCTGCTGTCAATGATACCAACTTGGCGGGCTTTTTTCGTATGGACACGATGGAGGCACTGTATAGTTTGCAAGCGTCACCCAAAAGGGGTTCCGGGCGGCCATCAAGGGCCTTGCGCCCCGGAACCGCCTATCCCAAGCCGCCTTTACGCGAGCTTTACCCATGGCGGATATGTCCTTCGACAACGCTTGCTAGGATGCCCTCATGGCAAACAAATCCCACGAGCTTACAGTACGGGCGCCATGGGCTCTCACGCTTCCAGGAGCCTTGCGCGTGCACTGCTCTCGCGTTTTTGTTGCCCTCAAACCACGAACCTATTCCAGATCATGCCCGAAATCGAGGCTTCATATATGACTCTCCACCCTAACGACGCCGCCCTTAACCTGCTATCCGGAGCCGATTTCATAACGACATCTAGAGAAAGGCAAATATCCGAACCGGGAAGAACCTGGGGCGTGGTTGCCATCGATTTAGGCAATTTAAGGGTGTTCAACGAATGGTACGGGCGCGAAAAAGGCAACGAGCTCCTGAGCTCGGTTGCGACCTATTTGGCTGAGCTTCAGCGCAAGGACGATGCGGTTGCCGGCTATTGGGGAGAAGACGATTTCAGCGTTTTCGGCAGTATCGATTCTGCGCTGGTGGAGAGCATCTTCAGCGCATTATCGGGCATCATTGCCCAGCATGATGCTTCCCTTGGTTTCAGGCCTGCCTTTGGGGTCTACCTTCTTAATCCCGATGAGCGCATGGGCATGGATTGTTACACCTGCGCAGCCTTTGCCGTGCGTCAGGCCAAAACCAATCTCCACCGCCCCATCAATTACTTCAAGGAACACAGAAGCCAAGAACCCAACAACGACTTCAAGATTCTTTCATGCTTTCACAAAGCCATCTTCGAAGGAGAGGTTTACCCCGAGGTGCAGCCTCAGGTCGACATTCATACGGGCAAGATGGTTGGGGCAGAGGCTCTTGCGCGCTGGCGCAAAAAAGATGGAGGAATGAGGTCTCCCCTGCTTGCTTCATTCCCGTTCTTGAGCGAACAGGATTCATCTCCAAGCTCGACAAATGCCTATGGGAGCAGGTGATAGCCTGGCTTTCCGATTGTCTGGGAAAAGGCATCGAGCCGGTGCCCGTGTCGATCAATGTGTCACGCATCGATATCGACGAGTTCAACGTTGCCGAATTCCTTATTCAGCTCCTTCGGCGCCATGGGGTTCCTGCGCGCTACCTCAAAGTCGAGATCACCGAGACAAGCTTTCTTCAGAACATGGGTGAAATGACAAGCTTCACCCAAGAGATGCATGATGAGGGCATCAAGGTGATAATGGATGATTTTGGGAGCGGGCTTTCTTCGCTGAGCATGCTGCGCAACATCAACATCGACATAATCAAGCTGGACGGGAACTTTATTCCCGAGCTAGCGCTAAATGAGGAGGAAAAGGGTTCCAACATCGTGTTCTCGATGCTCACCTTGGCAAACTCCGTCGACAAACCGCTCATCATCGAAGGCGTTGAAACGGCTGAGCAAGTCCGCTTGCTCGATGAGCTTGGCGCCGATTACGCGCAGGGCTACTTTTTCTACAAGCCCATGAAACTCGAGTTGCTCACCGAGCTTCTGGCAAGCGAGCTTGTTCAGCGAGGCAGCATCTCCGAGCCCAGCGCGGATTTCGACTAGCTTAACTTAGGCTGGGTTTGGTAGAGCCAGGCTAAGCTGGGTTTTGCTTGGCTTAACTGGGCCGAGCCAAGGTAAGCCAGTCTAGGTAGGGCTAGGCTTAACCAGGTTGATTGCAGGGTTTGCGCTTGGCTTGGCCATGTTGATTGCAGGGTTGATGCTTGGCCTGGCCTTGCCGAACCGAGCCAGGCTTAATTTTTGCTTTTGCCTAGGCTGAGCCTTTTGCCACAACGAAAAAGATGGCCGGCAGCTTTTCGCTGCCGGCCATCCTCGTTAGAACCAAGACAAGGCATTCAAGCTTTGCGGCTTAAGCCTGGTTGGCAACCGTGCTCGTTCCTGCAAGCTCGCCCTTCTCGGGGTTGATGCCATCGCCGTCGTTCATGACATCGTCCATGTCCTTGCGGAGCCTACGCGTATAGTTCGCGCGGTGCGCCCATACGCCAATACCGTACAGGGCGGTCAGGATCATGCAGATGATCATGTAGTAGTGAACCCAGCACTCGGCCTCGGTTTTGCCCAAGGGGTTCTCGGCATCGTAGATGGTCTCGCTCTCGGTTCCACCTTTGCCGCCGTTGCTGTCACCAGCGTTGCTGCTAGCTTCATTGCCACCGTTGTTGCCACCGTTGTTGCCACTGTTGTTGTCCGCTTTGTTGCCACCGCCGTTGCCGTCGTTATCGCCATCATTATCGTCAGGCGTAACGGCTGCCTCGATGACGGTCAGAGTACCCAGGCTTTCAACGATGCTGTAGTTGTTGGCATCGGTGGTGCCCCAGTCAATCTGATAGGTGTTGGCGGAGCTGCCAACCTCGGTCTGGGCGCCAGTGGTCTTGGCCGAAACCGCATCGGTTCCAACCAAACCGGTGATCTTCAGATCGCTGTTGGTGAGCACCGTACCATCGTAGGTCTTGGCTGCGCTGCCTGTGGTGATCCTGAGCTCGGCGGGAACGATCTTGATCGTGCCGTCAACGTAGGTGATCTTGAGATCCTTGGTAACGTCCTCGCCCTCGGCGTTGTGGATGACCAAAGTGTCAGCGGTGGCCGCAACCTCGCCATCGGCGACGTTGGTGGCCGTGGCGCTGGAGGAGGCGGTGTCGAGCGTGTAGCCCTCGGGCAGGTCGCTCACCTCAACGGTGGCGCCGTGAACCTTGCCGTCGTAGGTGAAGGTGCCGCCCGTGGTGGTCACCACGATCTCGTCCTCAGAGTTCTTGACGTACAAGGTTCCGAAGTTGTTGGTGATCTCGTAATTGTCGGCACTGAAGCCGGACTTGAAGGCGTAGCTAACCGTATTCTCTTTCTGCTCGCCTGCGTTCTTGACGGTCACCGTGCAGCCAAGATCATCAACCTGGCTTGCAAACAGATCGTCAGAGCAGGTGAACTTATTCCAGCTCTGAGCCTTGCCGTTGTAAGTGAAGGTGTGGCTCTCAGAAGTAAGCGTCACTGGGCGCTTGGTGATCTGGTACTCCTTGGTTACGGAGCCGGTGTAGTTGCCCTTGCCGGTGATGGTGACCTCGATGGTG
>CAVBOO010000007.1:0-15335 GCA_963597045.1 bacterium
CGGGAAAGACGGCGGCGCTCACGACGCTCGAGCTCGATCTCGCCCGCCTCGTCCTTTTCAAGCTGCTCGGTGGCGGCGACGCCGGCCTCGATCTTCATGGCGAGGTCGACCTCTTCGGCGGCGGTGAGCAGATTGACGCGGCCGATTTCCTTCAGGTACATACGCACCGGATCGCCGGTGAGCAGAGTGACGGAAGCGTCGTTTGCGCGCTTGCCGCGACCGCGGGCGCGCGTACGCGTGCTCTTGGACTTGTTGACCTTGGGAAGGGCGACGTCGGAAGCAGCCTTGAGCTCGGACTCGGGGATGCCCTCGAGCAACTCCTCGTCGCTCATGTGAGCGGCTTCCTTGGCCTCGTGAGCCTCGTCCTCGACAGAGGAGATATCAGGGTCGGATTCGTCCGCATTGTCGTCAGCATCGGACGAATCGGCTTCCTTGTCGGCCTTTTTGCCGGAAGCCTTCTTCTTGGAAGCAGCCTTTTTCTTGCTTGCCGGCACCTCTTCGTCGGGCGTGCCCTTGGCCTTGGCGCCATCGCCGGATTCGAGTGCGCTTTGAATCGCCTCGACCAGGTTTGCCTTGAGCATGCCCTTGGTGTCGATACCGAGCTCGGATGCCTTCTCCCTCAGCTCGGCAACCTTGAGCTTCTTGAGTTCCGTAAGAGCAGGAACGCTTGCGGATGCGGATTTTTCAGCGGATGCTTTTGTCACGCGCAATCCTTTCAAATCTCTGAATTTTTGCACAGTTCACCTAAACTAGTGCGACTAAGAACTGTACCACAAACAAGCTACGCCCGTAAACATAAGCGCTTCGATAAGGCAAGGTGAAACGCACGGCAAGACTAACCCAGGACAACGCGCACCATCCCGAAGCCGCCGCAAGAACGCACGGCGCAACTACAGAAGGCTTACCGGATCGACATCAACGGCCAGGTTGACGTCGGGCACGGGCTTGCGGTTGCGGAAATAACCCAAAAGAACGTCGAGCTGCGCGTTGTCCGAAACCGGCGCCTTGATAAGGATGTGATAGCGCCACACGCCTTTCAAGCGACCGAGCACGCACGGGGTCGGCGGGAAGACGGTCCAATCATTCTCGCCCGCCTTGGCAAGCGCCTCGTTTAAGCCCGCGAACAGCTCGTGACCTGTGGCCTGAACCTTGGATTCATCCCTGCCCCAGGCAAGCACGTTGATCAAGCGAACGTAGGGAGGATACCCCAAGCCCTCACGCAGGCGAAGCTCGTGCGCAAGGAAACGCTCTCTGTCGTAGGTGGCCGCCGCGCGTATGGCAACGTCGTCGGGGCTGTAGGTTTGCACGATAACGCGACCGGGCAAATCCGCGCGCCCGCAGCGGCCCGCAACCTGGGAGAGAAGATCGAAGGTGCGCTCGCTGGCGCGAAAGTCCGGCAGCTTGAGCATGGTATCGGCGTTGATAACGCCGACCAACGTGACCTCGTCGAAATCCAGGCCCTTTGCAATCATCTGGGTGCCGAGCAATACCGCAGCATCGGCCTGCGCGAACTCCTCGAGCAGGCGCTGATGATCGCCCTTCTTCACGGCGGTATCAGCGTCCATGCGCACGATGGTGACCTCGCGCTCACCCAAAAGCGAGCGCAGCTCGTCTTCAACTCTTTGCGTGCCTGCGCCGAACTTCTTCAAGTAAGGGCTGCCGCACGCGGGGCAGGTTGCGGGCGCCGTCCACTCGTGGCCGCAATGATGGCACACGATGCGATTGCCGCGTTCGTGGTAGGTAAGCGAGGTGGAACACAGGTCGCAGATGGGTACAAAGCCGCAATCGCGACAAAGCAGGAACTGCGCAAAACCGCGCTGGTTCAAAAGCAAGACGACCTTGTGCCCTGCATCGAGCTCCTCGAACAGGGCGCGCGTGAGCTTTTTCGAAAACATGGAACGGTTGCCGCCGCCGAACTCGCTGCCCATGTTAACCACGCTTATAGGTGGCAAGGGCTTGCCGTTGGCGCGCTCGGGCATCTCGACCTTATGCCAACGCTCATCGGTTTGACAATAGTGCAAGCTCTCGATCGAAGGCGTGGCCGAGCCCAGTACCAACGTTGCGTCGGAATGCTGCGCCATCCACCAGGCAACGTCGCGCGTCACGTAGCGAGGCGCCTGGTCTTGCTTGTAACTGCCCTCGTGTTCCTCATCGATGACAATCAGACCTATGTTTGGCATAGGCGCGAACAAGGCGCTACGGGCGCCCACGACAACACGCGCAAGACCGCTGCGGATAAGCTCCCATTGGTCGAAGCGCTCGCCAGGCGTCATGCGCGAATGAAGAACGGCAACCGTGTCGCCGAAACGCCCACGGAAGCGCGCAAGGGTCTGCGGGGTAAGGCTGATCTCCGGCACGAGCACGATGGCGCCGCGGCCGCCTGCAAGCTCGTCGGCGATGGCCTGAAGGTACACCTCGGTCTTACCCGAGCCGGTGACACCGTCAACCACCACGGCCTGCCCACCTGCTACCCTACGCGATTCCCTAATGGCGGCAAGCGCCTTGCGCTGGCCTTCGGTAAGGACAGGGGCAGGCTTCACGCGCGAAGCGAAAACGGTGCTTTCCTGGTCTGCGCCCCTAAAACGGCGGCGCTCCTCTATGCGAACAACGCCCTTTGCCTCAAGGGATTTGAGCGTCTGCGCGACGCCGCCGTACTCGGCGGCAAGGTCGGCGACCTTAAGGTCGCCCTGCTCGAGCGCCGACAATACCGCGATCTGCTTGGTGGCGCCCTTTCGCGGAGTAAAGGAGTCAGCCTCGGGCAGACGAACGACCCAGCGATCATCGACCTCATGGCTCTTAGCGCTCAAAATCTGCCACTGGCCATCGATCATCTTCATCTTGGGAACTCCGCCGGGCGGCGTGAACAGACGCACGCAGCTGGAAAGAGGCGCGATGTAGCGCTCGGCCATGAACTGCGCGCAGTCGGCCCCAAGCTGATTGAAGAAAGAAGGCGACACCACCTGCTTGATGGGTTTCAGGTAGCGCTCGGTTTCCACATCCTCTAGGCAAACCACGAAGCCGATCGCATCACGATGGCCGAACGGCACCAGAACCGAGCAGCCAACCTCGAGCTTGGTGGGCGTGCCCGCGGGATCGGTCAGGCCATCGGGCACACGATAGCTAAAAGCCTGATCGAGTGCCTGGGTTTGGATATCGAGTATGACCTGAGCGCATTTCATGCTTGCCAGTATAGCTTGCGCCCGCAAGCAGACGATCCGAGGAATGTATACGGCGCTTATAGAAAAAGCGAAAGCTATGCATGCAAGCACGGAAACCATGCCTGAGCTAGGGGCGCAAAACCTTAACCGCTATTTGACGTTGCCGAAGCAAAGCAACAGACCTCTGGCTGTTCAATCAACTTGCAAACAACCAAAAAATCGCAGAACTACAGCCCGCAGGCGGCCTTGAGCTCGTCCACCTTGTCGCGGCGCTCCCAGGTGAATTCGGGAAGCTCACGGCCGAAATGGCCATAGGCGGCCGTCTTGCGGTAAATGGGACGCCTGAGGTCAAGATGTTCAATTATCGCGGCCGGGCGCAGGTCGAAGACCTTGTTAACCGCAGACTCGATATCTGCCTGAGGCACTTTGTTAGTGCCGAAGGTTTCCACCATCACCGAAACGGGGTGCGCAACACCGATAGCATAGGCAATCTGAACCTCGCAGCGGTCGGCCAGGCCCGCAGCAACCACGTTCTTGGCAACCCAGCGCGCCGCATAGGCGCCCGAGCGATCGACCTTGGTGCAATCCTTGCCACTGAAGGCGCCACCACCATGGCGACCCATGCCGCCGTAAGTGTCAACGATGATCTTGCGACCGGTAAGGCCGGCGTCGCCCATGGGGCCGCCCACAACGAAGCGCCCGGTAGGGTTGATGTAGATCTGGGCGTCCTGGTAATCGATGCCGATGGCCTCAAGCACCGGGGCGATCACCTGGGTGCGCAAGCCTTCCTCGATCTCTTGGTTGGTGGCCTCCTCGGAATGCTGCGTGGAGATAACGATCTTCTCGATGGCCACGGGCGCGTCGTCCTCGTAGCGTACCGAAACCTGGGTCTTGCCGTCGGGGCGCAAGTACGGCAGGGTGCCATCCTTGCGTACCTGGGCCAGACGTTCGCTCAAGCGATGCGCAGTGTAGATGGGCAAGGGCATGAGCGTCAGCGTCTCGTTACAGGCAAAACCGAACATCATGCCCTGATCGCCCGCACCCACCAGGTCGAAGTCTTCCTCGGCGTTGCCATGCTGGGCCTCCCAAGATTCATCAACGCCCTGGGCAATATCGGCTGACTGTTCGTGAATGGCATTGAGCACGCCGCAGGTGCTGGAATCGAAGCCGTACTTGGCACGGTTGTAACCGATGTCGTCCAAAACCTGACGGGCGATCTCCTGCACATCGACGTAGGCCTGGGTGCGAATCTCGCCCGTGACGATGACCATGCCGGTGGTGGCCATGGTCTCGCAGGCGCAACGAAGCTGCTTGGGGTCGGCAGGCTGACCGTTGGGGGCGATGTAGCCGCGGTCGGCAAGCTCAATCTCTTTGGCAAGGATGGCGTCCAGAATGGCATCGCTGATCTGGTCGCACACCTTATCGGGATGGCCTTCGGTCACGGATTCGCTGGTGAACAGGTAGGAGCGGGTCACGTTAATTCTCCTTTGACATATATAGTCAACTTCCCGGCAAGCTATATATAGGCAAGTTGCCGGCAAGCGTTTTTCAGTTCAAACAATGTAGCACACGACACAGCCGCCAACATTGGGTAAAGTTGGCTTACGTAAAAACAAGAATCGAGGCCACATGAGCAGCAACGCAAGTCTTACCGAGGAATACTTCGCCACGATGGCAAGCCTGAAAGGCGACCTGCCTGGGCGCAGGGCAGCCTTTGACCATATGAAGAACTCGACGGCGATCGTGCATCACCAAGTGGTTGCATGCTCGTTCGTACCGCGTTTGTTCGACGATGAGTCCTGGGGCACCCTGCGCAACATCGCCGAAACCACGCATCGCATCCTCGTCAAGGTGATCGAGCGCTACCTGGCAGACCCCGACTATCGCAGCATCTTCCACTTCGATAAGCGCCTGGAGGAGCTTATCTTGCTCCCGCGCGGCTACGACGCGGTACTCCCCTTCGCGCGCATCGACACCTTCCTTGACGAAGACACGCTTGAGTGCGGCTTTTGCGAGTTCAACGGCGACGGGTCGGCAGGCATGAACGAGAACCGCGAGATCACCCATTCCATCGAGAACTCGGCCAGCTACCAGGCCTTTGCCAGGGCGCATGAGCTTGAGCAGTGCGAGCTCTTCCGCTCCTGGGTGGACGAATTCATCAAGATCTACAGCAACTACGAGCGCAAGGTCGACTCTCCCCGCTTCGCCATCTGCGATTACCTGAATCGCGGTGTAGTGGACGAATTCCATATCTTTTGCAAGTACTTCGCCGAGCGCGGCTACGAATGCGTGGTGCGCGACGTGCGCGAGCTTGAGTGGGACGGCAAGCGCTTGCGCGATGCGCAAGGCCTGCCGATCGACGCCATCTGGCGCCGCAGCGTGACCAACGATGTGCTCGACTACTGGGATGAATCGCAAGGCCTCATCGACGCCGTTCGCAACCAGGGCGTGGCGCTTATCGGCAGCTTCCAGGGGCACCTGGTGCACGACAAGCAAATCTTCGATGCGCTCTACCACCCCAAAACGCAAAGCTTCCTTACCGATGAGGAAAACGCCTTCGTCGCCGCTCACGTGCCGCAAACCAAATTCCTTGATGCCGAGCACGTAGACCTCGACGAAATTCGCACCAGCAAGGACAAATGGATCATCAAGCCCACCGACGCTTACGGAGCACAGGACGTATACGCAGGCCAATCGTGCACGCAAGAGGAATGGGATGCGCTGATTGAGCGCTTTGCGAACGCGAGGGCGGGCGCACCCTTCCTGGTGCAGCGCTTCATCACGCCATACAAAACACACACCCTGCGCCCCGACACGCATATCGAAGAACTTGCCGACAGCGAAATCGATCTGAACGGCGCCTACTACAACAACCTCAACGGCCTGTACCTATACAACGGCAGGTTCCAGGGAATCTTCTCGCGCCTGGGGCCGCATGCCACCATCAGCAAGCAAAACGAGGGCATGACCGCAGCGACCATCCACGTGTGCGAATAGCAGGCAGCCAAGAAGATGTCGCGCAACAGCAAAAACGCAAGCATCCCCGAGCGCCTTGTAGGCGGGGCCGTTTGCGCCCTCACCTCGCTGTGCCTTGCCTGGGCGCTCTTCGGTGCAGGCCTTTTGGTTTGCTCAACCGAAGAGGCAACCAAAGCCGTTGGCAACGGTTTTTCCAACTGGAGCAACAGCACGCTTCCCGCCGAGGACATGGCCGCCATCGCTGAAGAGGTGCGCTTGTACTCGATGGGCCAAGCGTCGCAAGACGAGCTTTCAAGCACTGCCCTAGAACACGTGGCGAAAAACTATCCCGAAGTTGCAACCGTAATCGAAACGGGCAACCTTCTTACCGACAGTGCCCGCGTGCTCAAGGCGGTCAACGCTCAAACGAGCGCAAGCATGATCGAGGAGGCGCTTGGCGAGTCGTCAGATACGGATTCTGTCAACGAGTCTGCAAACACCAACGCATCCGGCGATGCGGATGCCGATTCGAACGCTGCGGAAACTACGCAGGGCGACGCGAATGCCACACAGAGCAACACCGATTCCACATCCGCCAACACGGCCACCAGCTTGAGCGCAAGCAGCCCCGTTGAGCAGGTCGTCGAGTCCCTGGGGCTCCCCTCGAGCTACGCCAGCTCGGGGCGCATCAGCGTGAGCCAAGTGAAAACCTGGTTCTCGCTCACCGACGACGAGCTAAGCCACCTTTCCGATTGCATTCCCGTCTTCGTGACGGCGCAGGGCTCGGTGATCTTCTGTGCGATCGTGGCCTTGGCGGGCCTTATCTGGATCGGCGTTTTTCGTGGCAAGCGCTTGTTCGGCTTGAGCCTTATCGTGGGTGGTGCCGTACCCGTCGTACTTTTGCTGTGCGTCGTTGTTTGGGCACTTGCCGACTTCGAGGGCCTATTCGCCGCCATGCACTCGCTCCTGTTCAGCGCGGGAACGTGGACCTTCGATTACGATTCCCTGCTCATCAAGCTTTTCCCTGAGGCCTTCTGGGCCGCGATGGCCGCGCTCTGGGCGGCAGTGAGCTTGGTTCTTTGCGCAGCATCCATCGCGCTGGGCAGGCTCATCCGCAAGCACTAGGACGAACATTCGAAGGCTAAGCTCAGCCAGCTCAAATCCTAAGCCCCTCATCAATGGAAAAAGGCGCCCGAAGGTGCCCAAAATAACCAAAACTAGCGAAGTGCCAAAAGCGCCTCCGCAAAACTTAGGCCAGCTTGCCGCCCAGCTCCTTGGCGGCTGCGGCCTTGTCGAAGTTGCCGCCGGTGCGCTTGGTGAGCTCGCCCATCACGCGGCCCATCTCCTTCTTGGTGGATGCGCCGGTTTCGGCAAGCACGGCATCGATGAGCGCGGAAAGCTCGGCACCGGAAATCTGCTTGGGCAGATACTCTTCGAGCACGGCCACCTGGCGGGCAAGGCGCTCGGTACGCTCCTGGTCGTTGCCAGCTTTGATGGAACCGTCGAGCGTTTCCTTGGTCTGCTTGATGGTGCGCTTGAGCATATCGTCGACATCTTTGTCCTCGACCTCGCGGCGCTCGTTGACCTCGATGTTCTTAAGCTCGCCATGAACCTGACGAAGAATGGCCAGGCGGTCCTTGTCCTTTGCGCGCATTGCGTCCTTGATGGCATCTTTGAGCTCGGTGTAGTTCATGGGCGTCCTCGATTCGTTCGTTCGATTTTTCAAACATCATACGCCCACTAAACAAAAGAGAGAATCTTGACCTTAGGTCTATACTAGGAAAGCATTTTGCGTCAGCACGAACAGCGCACGGCGCGCATACGATAGCACCCACCAAGCACACGGAAAGGACGCGCAGCACCCATGAGCTTCAACCAAGCTTGGTTTGAGATCTTCGACAAGCCTGCGCCCAACCTGATTCTTCGTGTTGCGATGATGTTCTTCGGCCTTTCGTGCGTGGCCTTTTCAGTCGCGCTTTCCCGTGCCACAGGCCTTGGCGTAAGCACCATTAGTGCCATCCCCGGCGTACTGAGCTTTGCCACGCCCATCAGCATCGGCACCTTCACTTTCGTCATGAACATGCTGTTCATCCTGGCACAGATCGCGCTTCTCAGGCGCGATTACCACCCCCTGCAGCTTCTGTGCGTCCCCTTTGTGGGCGTGTTTGCCGCGATCATCGACTTCTTCGTGCCCATCTGCCAGCTGTTCCCCATGCCCAACTACCTGGCCTGCGTGGCCTGGGCTCTTTTGTGCTGCCCCATCACGGCCTTCGGCGTTTGGATTCAGGTGAAAGCCGCCCTCGTCATGCTGCCAGGCGATGGCATCGTGCAGGCCATCAGCGCCGTGTTCGGCAAGAACTTCGGCAAATGCAAGCTCGTCTTCGACATGTCCAACCTCATCGTCGGTGCCGTGCTTTCGCTCATTCTCATGGGTATGCTCCAGGGCGTGCGCGAAGGAACGCTGTTCCTAGCCCTGCTCACCGGACCTATCATCAAGAAGCTCAACGAATTCTTCCCTTCAACCGAGCGTTTCATGCCCACGAAGGGGCACGTCACCCTTACCGCCGCAAGCAAGGAAGAGAAACCTGAGGTCAGCTTCGAAAAGGAAGCGCTACCGCTGGTTATCACCATCGGTCGCGAGTACGGATCGGGCGGACGCGAGCTTGCCCAGGCCATCGGCGACAGGCTCGAGATCCCGGTTTACGACCACAGTCTCATAGACATGACCGCGCGCGAAACAGGGCTTACCCCCGCCTACGTGCGCGAGCATGAGCAGGAGCTACGCCACGGCATCCTGTACAACCTCTATGCTCAGCAATATGCCTACATCGGCAAAACGGCGGCCATCGACGACGAGCTGTTCCTTGCGCAAGCGCGCACCATCACCAACCTGGCCACACACGCATCCTGCGTGATCGTCGGTCGCAACGCCAACGCCATTCTGGCTGAGCGTGAGCATGTGTTCAGCGTGTTCGTGAAGGCGCCCGTCAAGCAGCGCATCGAGCGCGTGTGCAAGCGCGACGGATTGGGCAGCCACGAGGCTCTGGCAAAGATCAAGCAGGTCGATGCGGAGCGCCGCGAGCATGCGCGCACCTTCCTTAACAGCGAATGGGGCAAAACAGGCTACGACCTTATCGTCGACAGCTCCCAGGAAAGCATCCCCGAGTTGGCAAGCAAGATCATCACCGCCGCTCACAGCAAGTTCGCGTCCGAAGCAAAGTAGACGCAACGCAAAGCCAGTTCGTATATCATTAAGCGCGTACGTCTTGATCCGTACGACCTGAAAGGAACATCACAGATGACCGATTCGCCCAAGCCCGTCCGCGTACGCTTCGCCCCCTCGCCTACCGGCGAGCTACACATCGGCGGCGCACGCACCGCAATCTTCAACTGGGCGTTCGCCCGCGCAACGGGCGGCACCTTCATCCTGCGCATCGAGGACACCGACCCCGAGCGCTCCACCGAGGAGAACAAGCAGGTCATCCTGCGCGGTATGCGCGGCCTTGGCCTTACCTGGGACGAAGGCCCCGAGGTAGGCGGCGAGTACGGCCCTTATCTGCAAACGCAGCGCTTCGACACCTACACGGCAGCACTCGAGCGCCTGAAGGAAAAGAACGCGGTGTACCCCTGCTTCTGCACCAAGGAGGAGCTTGACGCAAAGCGCGCCGCTGCCGAGAAGAGCGAGGGCGGCTACTCCGGTTACGACCGCAGCTGCCGCTGCATTTCCGCCGAGGAGGCCAAGCGCCGCATCGATGCCGGCGAGCCCCACGTGTGGCGTCTGCGCGTACCCGAGAACCACGGCCCTATCGAGTTCGACGACGCGGTGTACGGGCACATGTCCTTCCCCGCCGACGTCATGGACGACATGATCTTGGTACGCACCGACGGCAGCCCCACCTACAACTTCGCCGTTGTCTGCGACGACACCAACATGGGCATCACCCACGTCATCCGCGGCGACGACCATCTTTCCAACACCCCACGCCAGATCCTTATCTACGAGGCACTGGGCTATGAGGTGCCCACCTTTGCGCACCTTTCCATGATCTTGGGCTCTGACGGGCGCAAGCTTTCCAAGCGCCGCAACGCCACGAGCGTCGAGCAGTACCTGAAGATGGGCTATCTGCCCGATGCGTTGGTGAATTTCCTTGCCCTTCTAGGCTGGAGCCTGGACGGCGACACCACCATCATCCCCCGCGACGTGCTGTGCAAGAACTTCAGCCTCGAGCGCATCACCAAAAAGGACGCCATCTTGGACGAGGTAAAACTCGACTGGATGAACGGCGAGTACATCAAGAACATGGGCGCCAAGGCCTGGGCGGATGCCGTGGCTCCCTTCCTCGTTGAGGCTGGCCTTACCACGCAGGACGAAATCGACGCCAAGCATGCATGGTACGAGAAGCTCTACCCCTTGGTGGCCGAGCGCATGAAACGCCTGACCGAGGCGCCCGAGAAGCTTGCCTTCGTGTTCGCCGGCACCGAGATCGAATATGATGAGAAGTCGGTTCAGAAGAACCTGCTGAAAGAAGGCTGCCGCGCCGACGAGGTGCTGCGCGAGGTGCGCGCCATCCTTGCCGATGAGAGCATCGCCTGGGAATGCGACCCGCTGCAGGACACCGTGGCCGAGCTGGCCGAGAGGCTCGACCTTAAAAAGAAGCTCATCTTCCAGCCTATCCGTGTGGCCGTCACCGGCTCGCAGGTTTCGCCCCCGCTCTTCGAGGCCATCGAGCTCATGGAGCGCGATGTCGTCGTCGCGCGCCTGGACGCCTGCATCCAGAAGTTCTTCGAGAACTAGGGCGTGACATCCCAGCAGCAACATACCGCCGCCATCTCAAGCCCCGTGAGTGCAAACGCCGCGGGGCTTGACCCACTTGCAGCCCAGCCTGAGCGCATCGGCAAAGACGCTGGCGCTCAAGCGAACAGCGCCCTTGAAGGGGACGCAGCACGCACGGACGATCAAGAGACCCACACTTCCGAGATTCCCTGCGATTACGAGGAAGACGTGCTGGTTGACCCAAGCTACGACGAGGACGATTACGTCGACTTGGAGGCCAGCCCGGACGAAGGCCCTGATTTCATCGCCTTGGAGGACGAGCCCGTTCTTCCCGACGACGACCCCCTTGCCGCCTGGGATGACATCCTTCATTACGACGCCTCGGGCGCAGAGCCCGATCAGCTTGACTACCTTGAGGCCCTGGCTGCACGTCTGGGCTCCGAAGGCGACGAAGCCGAGCTCGAGCCGCTGTATCGCGAGGATATCCAGCAGGTCCGGGCCTTGTGCACCAGGCCCTATACCCGCAGCTGCGAGCGCTGCGCGCAAGCCTGCCCACAGGGCGCCATCTGCTTCAACGGCGAGGACCTGCCGGTCATCGCCGACGAGCTTTGCACCAACTGCGGCATCTGCGCCGGCATCTGCGACGGCTTCTCGAGCGTGCGCGTCACGCTCGAGGACCTAGCGCACAACGCGCTCGACATCGCCGATACGGGACTTGCCATCACCTTCGCCTGCAACGACATGGTCCCCCTGGGGCAAGACCCAGCCGACAACATCGTCTTGGTGCCCTGCTTGGCCTATGTGCCGCCCGAGGCCTACGCCTTCCTTTTCGCCCACGGTGCGCAGGTGAACGTCTGCTGCGATTTTGACCTATGTTCGCAGTGCCAGGTGGCGGGGCCTCTTGCACCCGAACTCTTCGGACATGCTATCGACGTGGCTCAGGCGTGGACCCAAAATGAAATCGGCTTCACCGATTCCGTGCCCACGCAGCAATCCATCATCGCCTCGCTCATGGCAAGCGCCCAAGCTGACAGCGACCGCCGCAACATGTTCGCCGGCTTCGGCCAAACCGTGGCTGAAGCGGCAACGGGCGAGCATCGCCTGCGCGGGAATTCCTCGGTTAGCGACTTCCAGGAGCGCATGGAGCGCCTGCGCGCCGCGGGCCACATCAAGCAGCATGAGGGCCAAACGCTCGAGGAGCTAACCGCCGACCACCGCATTCCCAAGTATTGGCCGCGCCGCAAGCTCATCCTTGAGGCTGCCCAGGAAAATGAGGAAATGGGCCAGCGCGTCGCACTCTGGGTTTCCTCCACCTCCGATTCGTGTACCAACAACCATGCTTGTGTGGACGCCTGCCCAACAGGCGCACGCCAAATCGAGGACGGCAAACTGGCTTACAGCAAGAGCTATTGCATCGCCTGCGGGGCATGCGCTGGTGTTTGCGTGAACGAAGCATGTGATTTCGCTGAAATAAACGCAAGCGAGCTGCTCGAAAGCGCAAACGGGCTATTCTAGGGAAAATCAAACCAGAACCCCCTTCGAGGAGCGCCCGATGCCCAGCCCATTTCAGCCCTATCAATACACTGCCATCCCCAACCCCGAAAAGCAGCCCAAGGGCTCCAAGGGCATTCTGGCGGCGATTATCGTCCTTATCGTTGTAGCCTGCTTGGGGCTGTTCGCGACAGGCATCGCAGGCTGCGCAACCATCGCCGCCGTGCTTGACTCCGATGGCTCCTCCAGCACGAGCGCAAGCAGCTCGGCAAGCCCCGATGACGAAACAAGCGAAGGTGCCGGCAACGCCAACCTGCGCACGGTCCTTGGCGAGGGCAGCTCCATCGACAACTTCACCAAGTCCGAACTTAAAGAACTGCAGGAGAAATACTTCGCCAACGCCAAAGCGACGGGCAACAACACGCCCCAGGGAATCTACTTCGTCGGCTCGAAGAGCGGTATCGATGCGGGCACCTATTGGATGGGCGGCTCCGACACTCAGCTCAGCTATTACTTCGTGCTCACCAAGAGCGGCAACACCTACAAGTGCAAGCTCAACAACAACTATTACGGGCATAATCTCATCACTGTCGAGGATTCCGAGGTCTTGATCGTCATCAACGGCACCGAGGGTTTCTGCGACATCTCCAAGATGATCGACAAGTTCTCCGATCCCTACACCAACGGCGTCTTCCGCGTAGGCACCGATATCCCCGCCGGCACCTATCGCCTTAAGGCGGGCAAGGATTCCTCGACCTATTACGCCTACTACGTGATGAAAGACCTTTCCTACGAGGGCGACTACATCACCGAGCAAAAGCAGACAAGCGATGCAAGCACCTTCGCCACCTACACGGTGACCCTGCACGAAGGCGAATACCTGGAACTTTTCAACGCCACGGCAACCAAGGGTAGCCAGGCCTAAGGCCTTTTCGGCAAGGTCGACCCCCAGTGCACCATGCCGAAAGGGCGAAACGCTAGCTCAAGCTCCGTTTTTCGACCTATCCCCTTCTCCTTCTTTAAGTAAAACTGAAACTCGTTCAATTATTTAACAGTTTTGACACAAAGATTTTCCGTGCATTAAGCCCCTAGGGGCAAGAAAAATAGGAAAATTGATAACCGCTGATTATCAATCCACAAGAGGAAGCGATTATCGTATGACCGAGCTTGACATCTCGATCGTCGGTGACAGCGCGCTCAACATCGTGTTTGGTAGCACGCTAGATCCCGCGAACGGAAGCCGCACGTACGACCCCGACGCGGCGCGACACGTCCGCTGCGCGCTCGAACTGCTCGAGCGGCAACCCATTCAGGGCACCATCGGCGCAACGCCCGCCTACTGTGCGCTCACCATCTACTACGACCCTCTGACCATCGGCTACGACGAGCTGGTCCTGCAGCTCAACGACCGCCTTGCCAACCTGGAAGGCTACATCGCCGCGCAAAGCGCCGAGCACCCAAGCCGCACGGTGGTGAAGGTTCCCGTGTGCTACGGCGGCGAGTACGGCCGCGATCTTGAAGCTGTTGCCAAGAGCGCGGGCATGACCACCGACGAGGTAATCAAGCGCCATAGCGCTCCCATCTACGAAGTGGGCATGCACGGCTTCTACCCCGGCTTCACCTATCTCACCGGCCTCGACCATAAGCTCGACATCCCTCGCTCGTTCGAGCCCCACGATTCCGTTCCCGCAGGGTCCGTCGGCATCGGCGGCAAGCAGACGGGCATCTACTCGCTTACCAGCCCCGGCGACTGGCATGCGATCGGACGCACTCCCCTGCACCTTTTCGACATCGAACGCAAACCGGCCCTTCTTCTTCAGATCGGGCAAGGCGTGGAAATCGAGCCTATTTCGGCCGCTGAGTTCGAAAGCATCTCGCAGCAGATCGCCGAAGGCACCTACGAACTTCAGACCTACGAACAGGAGGCCTAGATGAGCATCAGCATTTTGAATCCCGGGCCTTCAACCACCGTTCAGGATCTTGGGCGCTTCGGCAACACCGTGTGGGGCCTGGCGCATTCCGGCGCCATGGATCGCCGAGCGGCCACCATCGCCAACATCCTGGTGGACAACCAGGAAAACGCCGCCCTTCTTGAGTACGCGAAGCTTGGGCCCACCATCCGCTTCAACCAAAACGCCGTTTTCGCCATCACGGGCGCTCGCTCGCAGGCCACGCTCGACGGCGAGCCGGTCCAAGGCTACCGAGCTGTGCGCGCTCGCGCCGGCCAAACCCTCTCCATCGGCTATTGCCAGCAGGGCCTCTACGGCTACATCGCCTTCGCCGGCGGGGTGGACGTGCCCTTGGTTCTTGGCAGCGCAAGCACGCACGTCGCTGCGCACATCGGCGGCTTCAACGGGCGCGCCTTGGCCGAAGGCGACGAGCTTGAGCTCAAGGGCGAGGTAAGCGACATCCCCAACCTCTACGGCCACTTCATGGAGCGCGACAACTACTACAACTTCGGCACCCCGGGCGTCACCTTCATTCGCGTGGTTCCCGGCCCGCACGAGCATCTTTTCGATCCGGCAGGCGTTCAGGCCTTCTACAACAAGGTCTTCGTGGCCACCGGCAAATCAGACCGCACGAGCTACTACCTCAACGGCCAGGGCATTGCCACCAAAGCCGAGACATCCGACGTATTAAGCGACGGCGTGGCCTTCGGGTCTATCCAGGTTCCCAGCCGCGGGCGTCCCATCATCGCCATGGCCGACCGCCACACCACTTCGGGCGTCACCAAGATCGGCACCGTGGCAAGCGTGGATTTGCCCCTGCTCGTCCAGCGACAGGCCAACGACCTTATCCGCTTCAGACGTATCAGCGTCTACGAGGCGCAGGACCTGCTTAGGCAGCAGCGCGCCTTCATGGACAAGCTCCGCCGCGGCATGAGGCGCCCTTACCTGGGCGAGGAAGCCACCCGCGAACCTGCACGCC
Source organism: bacterium (assembly GCA_963597045.1). Lineage (GTDB taxonomy): Bacteria > Actinomycetota > Coriobacteriia > Coriobacteriales > Eggerthellaceae > Anaerotardibacter. The sequence continues at coordinate 15,307 of CAVBOO010000007.1, forward strand.
GTATCGCCGAGCTTTTGACCGAGCAGCCC
>CAVBOO010000008.1:0-14765 GCA_963597045.1 bacterium
CCCCGAGGATATATCGGAGTTCGAAACGCGCAAGCGCTACATCGACTGGGATCTGGCCCTGGCAGGCTGGACCCTTGGTGCCGACGTTGTCGAGGAGCGCGAGGTGCACGGCATGCCCTCAGACCCCGGCATTAACAACGGCACGGGATATATCGACTACCTGCTTTTGGGGAAGGATGGAAAGCCTCTTGCTCTGCTTGAGGCCAAGCGCACCAGCAAGTCGGCGCATAAAGGCGGTCAACAGGCGCGGCTGTACGCCGACTGCCTGCAGGCGGAGTTCGGCTACCGCCCGCTGATATTCCTCAGTAACGGCTTCGACACCTTCTTCATCGACGACGAGAGCGGCCCCGAGCGCCAGGTGAGCGGAGTGTTCTCGCGCGACGATCTGCAGCGCATGATCAATCGCCGGGGTGCGAGCAAGCCGCTTGCCTCCGTCGAGGTCAACGCCGACATCGCCGGCGGCGGCACCAATCGCTACTATCAGATAGAGGCCATCAAGCGCGCCTGCGCAAACTTCGACGAGGGACATCGTAGGAGCCTTTTGGTGATGGCGACGGGCACGGGAAAGACGCGCGTTTCGGCAGGTCTTACCGATGTGCTTATGCGCGCCGGGCGCGTGAAGAATGTGCTGTTCCTGGCAGATCGCGTTTCCTTGGTGAGCCAAGCGGCGCGTGCTTATCAAAAGTACTTGCCCGATACCTCACGCTGCAATCTGTGCCGCAACAAGGACGAGCGCGATGCGCGCATTGTGTTTTCCACATATCCCACCATCCTCAACGCCATCGACACCGTGCGCAACGAAGACGGCGTGCGCATGTATACGCCCGCGCATTTCGACCTCATCGTCGTCGACGAGGCGCACCGGTCCATCTTCAAGAAGTACCGCGCCATCTTCGAGTACTTTGACGCCCTTATCGTGGGCCTTACCGCCACCCCCGCCAACGAGGTGGAACGCAATACCTACGACTTCTTCGAGGTGGAGCGCGGCGTGCCCACCTATGTCTACGAGTACGAAACGGCAACCGAGCAGGATCATGTGCTGGTGCCGTTTTTGGGCATCAAGACGCACACGAGTTTCATCGACGAGGGCATTACTTACGACGAGCTCTCCGATGAGGATAAAGAGACCATCGAAGAGGATTTTGAGGAGGCCGGTCAAGACGTGCCGGACTATATTGCCAACACGCAGATAAACAGCTGGGTGTTCAACGAGGACACGGTCGACAAGGTGCTTGAGACTCTGATGGAGAAAGGCATCCGCGTCAATGGTGGGCAAGATCTGGGCAAGACCGTCATCTTCGCGCAGAACCAGAAGCACGCCCGTTTCATCGTGGAGCGCTTTGGTAGGCTCTATCCCAAGCTTCCCGGTAACTACGTCAAGACCGTTCTGCACTCAGACGATTACTCGCACACCGTCATCGATGAGTTCGAGCTGAAGCCTCTGCCTGTGATCACGGTGTCGGTTGACATGATGGACACGGGCATCGACGTGCCCGAGATCGTGAACCTGGTGTTCTTCAAGAAGGTGCGCTCGAAGATCAAGTTCTGGCAGATGATCGGCCGCGGCACGCGCCTTTGCCCCGGGCTGGAGGTCGACGACCCGCTGGACGGGCGCCACGCCGACAAGGAGCGTTTTTTCATCTTCGACTGGTGCCGCAACTTCGAGTTCTTCGCCGAGAATCCTAACGTGGTGGAGGGAAAGGTGGGCTCGTCGCTGTCCGAGACCGTGTTCTGCCGCCAGGCCACTCTGCTTAAAGGATTGCAACAGAGTGCCTTCGTCGCAGAAGAGTACCAGGAGTGGCGTAGCGAGATGGCTGGCACTATCCATTATCAAGTGGTTAGCCTTAACGAGGAGCTTGTTTCCGTGCGCTTGCATCGCAGGGCGGTTGAGCATTTCAAACAAGAGAGCGCCTACGAGCTCATTAGCGACGGCGATTTGGGGACGCTCGTTACCGAGGTAGCCCCGCTTGTGCATAACGAGGAAACGGACGTGGATGCGCTGCGCTTTGATGCGTTTATGTACGGTTTCATGTGCTCGCTCGTGGATGGCGCGAGGATAAGCTCCTTCGCCAACAAGCTGCTTTCCATATCGATGGCCTTGCAGCAGAAGGTCACTGTGCCGCAGGTGAAAGAGAAGCTGCCTATTTTGCAACAGGTGAGCTCCGAGGGCTTTTTCGACGGTATTTCCGCGCTTAAGCTGGAGGAGCTGCGCCGTGAGCTGCGCGGGCTGATGCGTTTCATCCAAACGGGCCCGATAAGGCGCGACGTCATCACGCATCTGGACGACCCGGTCACGGGCATAGAGTACGGCGTTGCGGCGATGCCGGGCGAGGACTTCGCCGACTACCGGCTGAAGGTCGAGCGCTACCTGCGAGATTTCGGCAGCTCGCTCGTCGTGCAGAAGCTGCACCGAAACTTACCCATGACAGAATACGAGTTCGCGGAGCTTGAGAGGATTTTCACCGAGGAGCTCGGAAGCGCCAGCGACTACGAGCGCGCCTACGGTGACACGCCTTTCGGGTTGCTGGTGCGTAAGCTGGTGAAGCTCGACCACGACGCTGCCATGGAGGCGTTCGCCGGGTTCATGAACTCGCAGCAGCTGACCGAGCAGCAAATCTCTTTCGTGCGCAAGGTGGTCGACTACGTAGTTGAGAATGGCTATATGGAGCCTGCGGCTCTTGCTCAACCGCCCTTCGACCGTCCGCAGTCGTTCGTACGTATGTTCAACACCGAACAGCAGATGGGGATTGTGACCATTATCAACAAAATCAAGGAGAACGCCGAAAAGCCGGTTGCGTAGCGCCTTCGATTGATTCGGAGTGCGAAGTCGATAGGGCACCTTCCTTCTGTTTGCTCGATAGAAGGAAGGCTCTTTGAAATACGGGAAAAATTAGGGGGATTTGCCTAGCTTGGCTGCGCGACGGTTGTCGCGTGGCATTCGCAAAGCCAGGAGGCCAGTTCCTCGATGCCCTCGCCGGTGCGGGCGCAAGTTTCAAATATGCGCAGGTCAGGGTTGAGAACACGCGCTTGCTTATGCAGCGCGGCCATGTCGAAGTCCGGGTTCAGCGGCAAATAGTCGGTCTTGGTGACGATCAGCGCATCCGCCACCGAAAACATGGGCGGATACTTGTAAACTTTGTCGTAGCCTTCGGGCACCGAAAGAAGCATGACGCGCTTGTGCGCGCCGGTGTCGAACTCTGCGGGGCATACCAGGTTGCCGATGTTCTCCAAAAAGAGGAAGTCGTAGTGCTTCCCGCCGAAGGCCGCCCAGGACTTTTCAACCATGTTCATATCCACGTGGCAGATGCCGTGGGTCTCAAGCTGCACCGCATCAACGCCGGCTTCCTTGATTTTTTGCGAGTCGACCGTTGAGGCCAGGTCGGCCTCGATGATTCCGACTTCGCCCTGCTTGCGCAGGTGGGGGAGCAGCGCCAGCAAAAGAGTGGTTTTGCCCGCTCCCGGTGAAGCCATGATGTCGGTGTAGAAGGTGCCTTCCTGGGCAAGCATCGCACGGAAGGCATCGGCAGCGTTGGTGTTGCTGGACAGGATGTCCTCTTTGATCTCGATGATGCGACTTTGTTCCATGGCTCTTCCTTCGGGTTTCTAGATAATCTCGATGTTCTTGATATAGAACTCTTTCCCTGTGTAGATGCCTAATTTCGTGCTGCTGCAATCGGGGCACACCAGGCTTTCCGGGTCGTGCACGTCGGCCTTGAACACCAGAAGGCATTCCTGGCACTGCGCCCGCAGGGGCACCTTTTCCATGCTCAATTTGGCATCGGCTGCGATGGTGTCGCGCGCCAGGAACTGAAAGCAGCTCTCCATCAGCTCGTCCACAACATCGCGCAACTCGCCCACAACCAGCTTGACCTCAAGAACTTTGGAAGCGTCGTTTTCTTGCGCATGCTTGAGCACGACGTCCATCACATTGGAAAGAATTGCCATCTCATGCATGTTTGCTCCTTCGGTTTAGCTGGTTGCGGGCGGTGCTTTCTTGATGGCTTGCGCTCGGCAGGGCCGAGCGCCTGTATTCCTACTTCAGTGTGCCCTTTTCGCGGCGGTTCTTCTCCATGATGGTGTAGGCGTCCCACACAAGATCGGGAAGCTCGTCGAGCCCCTCGGGATCCTTATGCACCAGCTGGCGTGCGCAGGTGCTGCATGCGATGACGCACTGGCCGCAGCCGATGCAGCTGGAATCGGTGACGGGGTAGCCGTCCTCGTCGATGGTGATGGCGCCCATGGTGCAGCGCGCGGCGCATCCGCCGTCCTGCATGCACAGGGACTCGTCGAAGTCGATGCGGTAGCGCGAGATGTTGTTCATGGCGTCGCCGGGGAACATCTTCGCCGCCTGCAAAATGCCGCAGTGGCACACCTTGCAGCTGCAGATGATCTCGTTCTTCTTCGCGAAGGTGGTTTGGATGGCCAAGCCGGTGTCGACGTTGCGTTTAAGCAGGTCGTGCACTTCTTCAAGCGTCGCTTCGCGGCCAAGCTTAAGGTCGTCCAGATAGTAATCGGCCATCTCGTCGGTTTGCACGCAGACATTGCCGTCGTGATCACAGTTGTGCATGCCCATGATGTCGCGCGAGGACTGCAGGCAGGCGCAGGGGCTGATGCAGAAACGACGGTGCTTCTTCAGCATCTCGAAGATGTCGTCGTCGGCCTCAAGCTCGCCTTCGCGCACAAGCGATTTGTCAGCGGGGACGCAACGATAGAAGGGGATGCCCGCGTCGTACACCTGGGCGAGCATGCCGCCGCCCATCACTCCGTAGAGCGAGGGAATCCAATTCATGTTCATCTTGTCGCCTGCATGGAATTCGTAGATGCCGTGCGCGGCGGGCTCCATGTGGTAGAGCATCTTGCCGTCGTCTGCACGCTCTCGGTAGATGTTTCCGCGAACGGCAAGGTCGCGCAGGATGTCCTCGGCTTCGTCGGCCTTGAGGCCTTCCTTCTCGGCAAACCATTGCGCGTCGAAGAATTTATCGCGGGGCATGTCCATGCAGTACAAGGCGTCTTGCGGAGTGTAGAACTCCTTGATCATGCCCATCTCGTGTCCACCCTCGACGGCGCAGTAGCCAAAGCCGAAGCAGTCAAGGTATTGCTGGAATTCGCGGTAGACCTCTTCTTCGGTCTTTCCACAGGTTTCGAAGGTAGCCATAGTTCCCCCTTTGATCTACCTCTTCGTTTTCTTACGGTCCGTTGACCCCTCCAGATCGGACCCGCAGCGCTAGCATAGTCCATGTGTTTATATAACTAAATAGTTATAGAGCTATAAATGATGGAAAGTTTCATAAATTGCAGCGATAAATCAAATAGCCCGAATTTTATGTACGGATTTTCGAAAATAAGTGAAAGTCTACCCAAAACAGAGCCCTAAGCCTATTGACGAACATGTTCATGGTTATTACTTTATAACCAAAAGGTTATGGAATACGGCAAGCCATGAACTTAAACCTGCATAGGGTCGCGGGAAGCTGAGGGAGGCTCGATCGGAGGCTGGTCGAACCCAATCGTTTCTCGTAGCAAAGCTCAATTAATGCGGCTTGACCGGTTAGCGGACCAACTTGAAAGGGGGTCGGACGATGAGCACTCGCGGAGGTTTGGTCGAGCGCGTTTGCCGCTACAACAAGGCGGTAAGCGACCCCAACCGCATGCGCATGATCAAGATCGTCGGCTCGCATGAGCCCTACACCATGAAGGTGAGCGACATCGCCGAGGTCTTGGGCATCAGCCAGCCGGCAGCTACCAAGCACCTGAAGATCATGGAGCAATCGGGTCTGTTCAAGCGCGAGCGGCGCGGTACCTCGGTGTACTACAGCCTCGACCTTAACGAGGTTGCGCATTATCAGGCCGACATGGTGTACGCCTTCGCGCATTCGCATACGCCCTGCAACTATGACTTCAAGTGCGAAACCTGCCCGGTGGCCGACACCTGCATGTAGCGCCGCGCTTGCCCGCTTGCGTTCGATTGCTCTCGAGTAGGGGTAAGCAAATCGGTAGGGAGTAAGGAACAAGTTTCCGCCCCCTAGGGCGGGAGTTAAAAGGAGGAAGCAATGGCAGCAAATGGAAACCTTCCCGGGATGCCCCTGGGCACCCCGCGCTTCATCGATCGCTTCTCAAAGGGGCAAAAGGTGCTGTTCGTGGTGCTGGGCTATGTGTTCGGCATCATCGGCGTGCTGATAGACTGGGCCATCGGCCACCGCAAGAAGATGATGGAGTGCTCCGCCGAGGCTATCTGGTACGGCCTTATCGGCTGGGGCGTTGATGTGGTGGTTCGTTTCATCTTGGGCGTGACCACCGATTACGTCGACCCGGTTCAAGGCCTCTTCGGCCCGGGCGTCACCGTGTGGAGCGTGCTGTGGTGCATCTGCGGCGTCTGCTTCATCATCTTGTCGATGCTATGGATCTACGGTCTGCGCCCCAAGATGACCGACGCCGAGCGTGCCTACGCGCTCAAGGGCGACGACCACTTCTCCGTTAACGACAAGAAGCTGCGCTACGACGCCGGTATCACCATCAACGCCACCCCCGAGCAAATTTGGCCTTACATGCAGCAGGCGGGCCAGTCCAAGGCCGGCTGGTACAGCTTCGAGCGCCTGGAGCGCTTCTTCACTTTCGACATCCGCAATCACTACGACTACACCTTGTACCCCGAGTGGCAAAATCTCCACGTTGGCGAGTTCCAGTGGTTCCATCAGGCGCCGCTGTCCATTGGCGAATGGGTGACCGACTGCTCCAACGGCGAGAACGGCCACTACTATTGGGCGGCGCATTCCGATACCGCCACCGACCCCACCTGGAAGAATCGAGGCCCCGAGCAGGAAGGCGCGCTGCGACTGTGGTTCAAGCGCTTCGCCTGGACCTGGAACTGGGAGGTTTATCCCATCAACGAGAAGCAGTCGCGCTTCATCTACCGCTGCGATTGCGTGTTCGACCCCTTCCTGCGCACGCCCATTCATAAGTACTTCGTGGTGTTCATCTTGGGCACGGCGTCCATCGTCATGGGCCGCTGCTGCATGGAAACCATCACCAAGCTGTCCGAGGGTGAGCGCAACTTCCGTAAACGCTATTTCGACTAAAGGCCAGCTTAGCCAAGGATTGGCAGAGCCTGCATAGGGAGCGATCCTGCCTTCCTGGTGGGCGGGGATTCAAGGAGGAAACAATGGCATACGATTACGAAACCATCGTCGTAGGCGCGGGCGCGGCAGGTATGAACTGCTGCCTGGAGCTGCAAAAGAACAGCCGCGAGTACCTGCTCGTCAGCCCGAACATCGGCGGGCGCATCTGCAACGACGAGGAACGCCACATGAATTACGGCGCGGTGTTCTACTTCGGTACCTATAAATACATGCTGCAGAGCGGCCTTTTGATCGAGGGCGCCGACGTGCTGCCGAGCCTGTCGCAGGGCTGTTGCCATCATGACGACGGCAAGCAGTACCCGCCCATCTCGATGACCACGGCGGCCGACGCCCCGAGCTTGCTCAAATACATGAAGTGGATGCGCGAGGAGTTCATTCCCGCCTACACCAAGTTCAAGGACAACTGCACGGTGATGGAGGTGCAGGCCGCGCTTGAGCTGGACCCGATGATCAAGCAGCTCTACACCGAGTCGGCCGAGCATATGATCGAGCGCATGGGCTTCGGCCCCATCTGCCACGACCTCATCAGCATGTTCGCGCACGCATGCACCGGTACCAAGATCAAGGACCTTACCGCTCTTGACTATTTGAACACCGTGCAGCCTTTGACCATGCAGATTCCTCCGATGAAGCTGCTCTTCTGCCTGAAGCGCTTCGACTTCGACTCCGAGGGTGTGAAGAATCGTCTGGCGCAAGGCTTGGGCGAGGTTTTGATCGACGAGGTTGCCAGCGTCTCCAAGGAAGGCGACGGCTGGAAACTTGTCACCCAGGGCGGCAAGAGCTTCACCTGCCAGAACGTGGTTATGGCAAGCCCCGCGCACATTACCAAGGAGCTGCTAGCTCCCGTTCCCGGCCTGCCTGAGCTTGACATTCGCAAGGCCTCGCAGCTCACGGGTTACCTGGTGCACGGCAAGATCAAGCCTGCGTACAGCCGCCATACGGTGCATCTGTTCGACGACACCATCCCCATCATCTACATCGCCAAGCGCTTCGACGGCGATTACGAGATTTTCACCGAGGTCGACTTCGAGGACATGCGCCGCTTCGATCTGTATTTCGACGAATGGGAGGTCGTGGGCAAGAAGTACTGGGAGTACGCGCTCTACACCGCCGCCCACGAAGCGCTGCCTCAAAACCTCGCGCCTGGCCTCATCATGGCCGGCGACATCAACGGCCTTGGCATGGAGCCCGCATGCATCTCGGGCATCTACGCTGCCAACAAGATCCTTGGCAAAACGCAGGATTAGGTCTTCCCGGGCGCCTTTTTGAAGCCCGCTGCCGGCATACGCCAGGCGGCGGGCTTTTCCTGTTTGCTTGGTTGCCATATGTAGTCTTACCGCTTGCCGTTTGTGCGGTAAAACACGTTCACATGGGTAAGCTTTTTGTAAATTACGGGATATAATCAAACAGAATTACTAAAAGAAACCTCTTGCGAAACGTCGCCGATAGGAGTCCTTCATGAACCGTCGCAACAAGGTCGTATCCGTTCAGGAAACGCGTGCCCAGGTCACCCGCGAGAAACTGCTTAACGCAGCGATCGACTTGGTTAACCGCAGCGGCATGGAGGCCCTGACCGTCCGCAACATCTGCGACGAGGCAGGCCTTTCCACCGGCAGTTTCTACAACCTGTTCTCCGGCAAGGACGAGCTCATCGCCTTCTATCTGAAGCATTCCTTCGAGTCCTACAAACTCACCGCCGAGGAAAAGGCCGCCAACTACAACGTCATCGAAAAGTGCTTGATGGTCTACCGCTTCTACCTGCGCTGCCTGAAGGACGCCGGCCTTGAGTTCGTAAGCGGCCTGTATGCGGCAACCAACAGCCCCTTCTTCGACTTCAAGCATCGCGATTCCGAGGACGAGATCGTCATCGACTTGGTTGGCTCCTACCTTGAAGAGGGCAAGAAGGAAGGCACCATCCGCGCCGACGTCGATATCGAGGAAGCCAAGCTGCGCATCGCCTCCATCGTCACGGGCATGCAGTTTTACTGGTGCGTCTTCAAGGGCGGCATCGATGTTGCCTACCAGACCGATGAACTTTTGCGCATCTATCTGACCACGCTTTTGGTCGATGGCGTCACGCTCGAGTACACGCTTCCTTCCTTGGACGACAGGGGCGCCTTCCTGGGCGAATAGTGCTATCGTGTAGGCAATGATTCGAAACGGGAAACTCAAGAAGATTCCCGTAGTCGCCAGAGGGGGAACATCATGGTTTTCGAGAACATCGTTGTTGCATACGACGGCTCCGAGCAGTCCTTGCTCGCGGTTACCAAGGCGGGCGAAATCGCCAAGCTCGACCCTGCGATCAAGGTGCACGTCGTCTTCATCACCACGCATCCCAATGCGCAGCTGCCTGCCAACTTCAATAACGCGACCTTCGACCCGCAGCAGTACCTGCTTTCCGTTGACGACGTCAAGGCGCTCTACGACAAGACCATCGCCGAGGAAACCGCAACGGTCAAGGAAGGCCTGGGTTCCACTCTCGACGACGTTAAAAGCCAGGTTCAGATTGATGTTATCCCTGGTTACGCGCCTGCGTCCGACCTGCTTCATTACGCCGACAAGGTTGAGGCCGATCTGATCGTCATGGGCTCGCGCGGCCTGGGCGCAATCCGCGGCGTTCTTGGCTCGGTGAGTTATGCGGTTCTTCGTGAGTCCGACATCCCCGTGCTCGTGGTTAAATAAGGCAAGCGTACAATTGCCATGTTTGGAAGGGCTCCAACGGGGTCCTTCTTTTTTGGCTGTTTAGGCAAAGAATGCTTGCCCTAAGACCAAGCGCCTCCGCGCTGCTCGTGCGGGTAAGCAAACAGGGAAAAGACGAAGGAAAGGCGAGTCATGGCGTTTCTTCTGGGATGCGAGAACATTCATCTGGAATACCCGACCAAGGTGATCTTCGAATCCCTTTCGCTCGGCGTCAACGATGGCGATTGCATCGGCGTCGTCGGACGAAACGGAGATGGCAAGTCTTCCTTGTTGGGGCTGTTCAACGGCAGCGTCGAGCCCGATAGCGGCCGCGTCACCAAAACGCGCATGACGCGCATTCAGACGCTGGGCCAGGCCGACGCGCTCGACGACGACGCGTCCATCCTTCACAACATCGTGGGCGACGTCCCTGAATACGTTTGGGCCTCCGACCCCTCCATTCGCAAGATCCTGAAGGGCATGATCGGCGACCTTGACCTTGAGCGGAAGGTGGCAGGTCTTTCGGGCGGCGAGCGCAGGCGTGTCGATTTGTGCCGCGTGCTCATCGAGCCCGCCGACGTGCTTTTGCTGGACGAGCCTACCAACCACCTGGATATGGGCGCCATCAACTGGCTTGCCGAGCATCTGAAGGCGCGCTTCCGCCGCAAGGAAGGCGCGCTGGTCGTTGTCACACATGACCGCTGGTTTTTGGACGAGGTGTGCCAATCGATGTGGGAGGTGCACGACGGCATCGTCGAGCCCTTCGAGGGCGGCTACTCCGCGTACGTGCAGCAGCGCGTCGAGCGCGATCGCCAGATTGCCCAGGCCGAGGCCAAGCGCCGCAACCTTGCTCGCCGCGAGCTTGCCTGGCTATCGCGTGGCGCCCGTGCTCGCTCCACCAAACCTAAATTCCATGTTGAGGCGGCGCGCGAGCTGATTGCGCAGGAGCCGCCCATCCGCAACACCGTCGAGCTTAAGCGTGCGGCGGTCAGCCGCCTGGGCAAGAAGTGCGTCGACGTGATCGATGCCACTTTCTCCTACGACGGCGAGCGCAAGATTTTGGACGACGTTACCTGGCTTATCGGCCCGGGCGACCGCTACGGCTTGCTGGGCGAAAACGGCGTGGGCAAGTCCACCTTGCTCGACCTGGTGCAGGGTAAGCTTTCGCCTCAGTCCGGCCGCGTGAAAATCGGCAAAACCGTGAAGTTCGCCTTCCTTTCCCAGAAGCTCGAGGAGCTGGAAGAGCAGAATTCAAGCCTGGTGCGCGAGGTTTTGAACCGTTATCAGTCGCACTACGAGGTGGACGGCAAAATCGTTTCGCCGGCGATGCTCTTGGAGCAGCTTGGCTTTGAGAAGGCCTACCTCAACACGCGCGTGCAGGATCTGTCGGGTGGCCAAAAGCGCAGGTTGCAGCTCATGCTTATTTTGCTTGACGCGCCCAACGTGCTCATTCTCGACGAGCCCTCCAACGACATGGATACCGACATGATGGTCGCCATGGAAAACGTGCTGGACACCTGGCCGGGCACGCTCATCGTCGTCACGCATGATCGTTTTTTGATGGAACGCGTGACTGACGACCAGTTTGCATTGATAGATGGCAAGCTGACCCATTGCCCGCGCGGCGTGGATGATTACCTGTATCTCTTGGAAGAACGCGACAAGGCCCGTGAGGACGAGCGCGAGCATGAGCGCCGCGTTAAAGAAGCCGCCGAGAGGGGAGCCGGCGCTGATGGGCTTGCCGGCGGAGCTGCGACGGGTGTGGCAAGTGTGGCCGCAGGTGCGCCGGGCATGGCTGAGGGTGCTAACGCGGCGAAGACGTCGGCCGCTGCGGCGCCGACCTTGAGCAACGCCGAGCTGCAAAAGGCAAAGAAGCGTTTGCGCAGCTTGGAGACGAAGATGGAAACGGCCAACAAGCGCCTGGGCGAGGCGAAGGCGGCCATGTTCGAGATCGAGCCCTCCGATTATGTGGCCTTAGGCGAAGCTCAGGCGAAGGTTGACGAAATTCAGGAACAGCTTGACGAGCTGGAGATGGAGTGGCTCGAGGTTTCGGAGCTTTTGGGCGTTTAGGCATAAAGGCCGCGCTGATTTATCACAGCCTGGTAAAGAGCGCGCCGCTATGCGCACCCGCGTGATAGCATTGAGCCTCACAAGGAGGATCAATGGCTTCAGACTTCGAACGGAACACTTGCAACACCGCCAACGTTGCTGCCGCTGCTAACAGCGCCACTGCCGCTGACGCTCTTTACGAGCGCAACATTGAGCACATCATTTCCTGCCTTCAGGATGGCTGCAAGAACGACCGTCTGCTGGGCGTTGAGTTTGAGAACATCCTCGTCAAGCGCGGAAGCTATGCCCCGGTTACCTACAGCGAACCCGGTGGAGTGCTCGAGGTTCTGCGCCAGCTTTCCGTTCATTACGACGCCCCCATCGTCGAGGAAGGCCACGTCCTTGGTCTTGAAAACCATACCGACAAGTCGCGCGTGACGCTGGAGCCAGGCGCCTTCATCGAGTACAGCTCGGCCCCGCTTGAAACGGTCGGTCAGGTGGAGCATACCTTCCGCGGCTTCCGCAAGCAGCTGCTCCCCATCCTTGACGACCTGGACCTAAGCCTTGCCGAGCTGGGCTATCACCCTTCCGCACGTTCGCGCAACATGGAGCTCATCCCTAAAAAGCGCTATCTGGCGATGGATCGCTACCTTACGATGTTCGGCCGCTTCGGCTCGTGCATGATGCGCTGCGCCGCAGCCCTGCAGGTGAACATCGACTATTCCTCCGAGGCCGATGCTGTGCGCAAGATTCGCATCGCAACGGGCTTGGCACCGCTCTTCGCCCTGCTTGCCGACAACTCGCCCATCTTCGAGGGCCGTCGCACCAAGCAGCACATGGCGCGCACGATGGTGTGGGCCAACTACGACTCCACGCGCGTGACGGTGGTGCCGGGCACCTTCGACGACGATTTCGGCTTCCGCAAGTACGCGGAGTACGTCTACAACATGGAGTCGATCATCGTTCCCGAGGGCGACGATTGGCGCTATTCCGGCGAGGAAACCTTTGCCGAAGCCTGTGCCGGGCGCGAGATGACGCATGAGGACGTGCTGCACGCCCTTACCATGGTGTTCCCCGACGCGCGCTTGAAGGGCGTGCTCGAGATTCGCCCGGCCGACGCGCTGCCACTGCCATATGCCATGGCCTACGTCGCGCTGATCAAGGGTCTTTTTTATAGCCAGGAAAACCTCGCCACTTTGGAGTCCGAGCTTGCCGGCTTAACCGAAAGCGCCGTTGAGCAGGCAAAACGAACGCTCATTCGCGATGGCTTCGATGCGGATCTTTCATGGCTCCCCGGCTACGGCTTCGAGGCGCGCACCCCACGCGAGTGGCTGGTGCATCTGTTCGATCTGGCCAGCTGCGCACTCGATGATTCCGAATCCATCTACTTGCAGCCGCTCTTGGGCGTGGCCGAGCGTGGCCGCACGCTTGCCCAGGACTACGCGGGCTTTGTTCCCGAGGCGCGCAAGATTCCTCGCATCGGCATTCTTCCTCGTTACAGCATGGATCACACCGCCATGCAGGTTGGCCTGGGTTACATCAATTCCATCCTCGAGGCGGGTGGCATCCCCATGATCCTGCCCTCCACCGACGACCCGACGCTCATCCAGGCCTTGGTGGACGAATATGACGGCTTCCTTATTCCCGGCGGTCACGACATCGACCCGATCAACTATCGCAGCCGCCGTTCCGAGGACATCGGCGACCTATGCCCCGAGCGCGACATCATGGAGTTGGTGATGGTGCCCATGATCGTCGACGCCGACAAGCCCGTGCTTGGCATTTGCCGCGGCCATCAGGTGCTCAACGTGTCGCTTGGCGGCACGATGATCCACGACATCAACAAGGCCTTCCCCGACAAACTCGAGCACATGCAGGAGCCGCCCTACGATCATCGCGAGCACGAGGTGGAGTTCGTCGAGGGCTCCAAGCTCGGCCAGCTGATGGGTGCCAAACGCATCCGCGTGAACACGCTTCATCACCAGGCCATCGATAAAGTGGCGCCCGAGCTGCGCGTTGCCGCTTGGTCGGAAGACGGCCTGATCGAGGCCATCGAGTCGCCCAACAAGCGCTTCGTCTATGGCGTGCAGTGGCACCCGGAATACCTGTGGCCCAAGGACTACACGCATCGTCGCCTGTTCCGTCGTTTGGTTCAGGAATCGATGAAGGGCTAGCTTTCCTTGGCATTCCTTTGCTGTGGACGGCTTGCTTATTGCTGCTCGTGGTTGCATGAATTACATGAAAAAGGGGAACCTGCGGGTTCCCCTTTTGAGTTCTGGCGGAAGATGTAGGATTCGAACCCACGGAACCTCTCGGTTCAACGGTTTTCAAGACCGCCGCTTTCAACCACTCAGCCAATCTTCCTTGTGTTGCGCACCTGAGATCAAGAATCATGCGCGCTGTTTGTTGGGCTTGCATGCGTTTTGCGCCAGCCAAAACAAAGCAGATGAAAGAATACCATATAATGCGGCTTATGACTTTGGATGTGCATAGGACGGCGTATGGCTGGGCAAGCGCCCGCCTGGACGATCGCCATTATATGGAACTAGCCATTGAACAGGCTAAACATGCCTATTCTTTGGGCGAGGTCCCTATCGGCGCCGTCGTCGTGTACGACCCGGTGGACCCTGCGACGCGCACGTACCTTTTGCCTGAGCCCAAGCTGCTGGCGGCTGCGTGCAACCTGCGCGAGACCACCAAGGATCCTGCTGGCCATGCGGAGTTTTTGGCCATGCAGGCTGCATCGCGCGAATTGGGCGAGTGGCGCTTGGAGGGTTGCACCGTGTACGTGACGCTTGAGCCTTGCATCATGTGCGCGGGACTGATGCACCAAGCTCGCATTGGCCGCTGCGTGTTCGGCGCAAGCGATCAGAAAGCAGGCGCCGTCGGCACCCTTTATCG
>CAVBOO010000009.1:0-14668 GCA_963597045.1 bacterium
CGGAAGGCATCGAGCATGGAAGTCTTCTTGTCGACGATCTCGAGCAGGCGGTCGTTGGGGATGACGATGAGCGTGTCAACGTTCTGAGCCAGGAAGTCGATGCCCTGCTCAGCCTGGTTGCGACGAAGGCGACCCTCGAAGCTGAAGGGCTTGGTCACGATGCCGACGGTCAGCGCGCCGATTTCCTCACGCGCGATCTGAGCGACGATGGGGGCGGCGCCGGTACCGGTGCCGCCGCCTTCACCTGCAGTGACGAAGACCATATCGGCGTCGGCCAGGGCCTCGCGAATCTCTGCGCGGGACTCCTCTGCAGCCTGGCAACCGACTTCGGGGTTTGCGCCGGCGCCAAGGCCGCGCGTGATCTCTTCACCGATGTGGATGGTTTGATCGGCCTGGGAAAGAAGCAGGGCCTGACGATCGGTGTTGACGGCGATGAACTGAACGCCCTGGATGCCGGCCTCGACCATTCGATTGACAGCGTTGGTACCGCCACCGCCGACACCCACTACCTTGATGACTGCAAGGTTGTCGTTACCAAGAATCTGTTGCATGTTTTCCCGCTTCCGTGATTTATTGCTACGTTTGGGTTTATATCGTATTCAAATGTAACTTCGAATATATTTCATCCATTGTACACGAGCCGAAAATCTTGTAAAAGACTTATACCCCTGCGGAAAGGTGCCGATGGCGCTACGAATCCGACGATTCGTCGGACGATTTATCCTGCGAAAGTGAGCGCCAGATGGGGTTGCTCGGCGTTCTCACGTTGATGTAGGAGATCTTGCCCTCGTGCTCTTTAAGAAGCTCCAGGCACACGCGCTCCTTGTCGCGGATGCTCGTGTCGTCGCCAAAGGCCACCTCGACGCCGTTGTCGAGCACCAAGGTCGTGCTCTCGGCGCTTGCGGCGGACACGTACTTAACTTGCTCGGCAAGCTCGGTCGTCATGCCGGCAACGATGCCAAGCGCGTTTTTGATGTTGGCGTCGGTGCAGGATGCGCCCGCCTCGGGCTTGGAGCCCAAGGGCACGTCGGAGATCTTAAGGGCAGCCTTCGAGTCGTCGTAGAGCTGCTTGAGCGCGGCATTCTGCTTCGATTGCTTCTTCGTGGGAACCTGAGTGAGCCACACGCCGTCCTCGGAGAGAGCCCAGGTCTCGACCGTGGCATTCTCGTCAACCGTCACGTCGACGACCGCGGTGATGCTGCGTTCCTCGATTTTAAGGTTTAGCGTGTCGGGGGGAATGCGCTCGACCGTCGCGTTCAAGACCCAAGGGTTGGACTTCAGGCGCTCCTCGATACCCGCGGAGTCCACGTTGAAAAGCGTCGTCTTCGCGGGGACCTGCGCCAGCTCGGTAAGCTCCTCGTTGGTAAGATGGCTCGTCCCCGATACGGTGAGCTTGGTGACGGGCATGATATTGGCGTTGTATGCGACGGCGAAGCCAACGGCGCCCAAGACCACCAAAACCACCAGCGTGATGAATATACGGACGATCCAAGGGTTGCCACCACGGCGCTGCGCGGGCATGGAACCAAGCTCCGAGACCCCCACCGTGCGCAAGCTCGAGCCCCCGCGCGTACGCTGGGACCCCCGCGTCGTCTGGCCCTGGGCGCCTACGCGCGCGGCGCTTCGCCCACCCGACAGATGCGGGGTGTTGCTGCGGCGTGGAGAGCCCGATGCGCCCATGGAGGCACCGCGACCGGATATCGGCTGCCTTGAGCGAACTGAGCGACTGGAGGAAGGACGGCCCTTCGTTACGTGGGAGCGGGAAGAAGAACCGCTGCGCGAGGACCTAGAAGCCGAGGAAGCGGAGCTCCGTCGTGAGTTCAATGCCATAGGACTTCTTCACCTCGCTTCGCGCCAGATCGATAAGGGCAACTACATCGGCGGCCGTGGCCGAACCGGTGTTGACAATGAAATTCGCATGCTTGCTGGAGATTTGAGCGCCGCCATGAACGCGGCCCTTCAAACCTGCACCTTCGATCAGGGCACCGGCGGAATGCCCGTCCGGGTTGCGGAAAACGCTTCCGCAGGAGGGCATGTCGAGCGGCTGCGTCTCGCGGCGACGATCAAGAAGGGAACGCATGCGGCCTTCGATGTTACCCGATAGGGCGGGTTCGAGCTGCAATTCGCACTCCACGATCATCTCGTCGGGCGCAAAGCTCGTCTTGCGCGCCTGCCAATCGATGTCGGAGGCCAAGTAACGCACCAGACCCTGGCCGGCCTTGTAGGCGGTCACCGAGACCACCCTTTTGCCGATCCAGTCGTCCTTGGTGCCGGCGTTCATGCGCACGGCGCCGCCGACCGTTCCCGGCGTGCCGACGGCAAACTCCATGCCGGAATAGCCCCGATGGAAGCTCTCCTGCACCAGGCGCGACAGGATGGTGCCTGCACCCACGATGACGCGGTTGGTTTCCTCGTCGAAGGTCCAGCTGCGAAACTCGCCCGCAAGCACCACGACCACGCCATCGAAGCCCGCATCGGACACAAGAAGGTTGGACCCCTTGCCGGCAGGGAACCACTCAAGCCCCTCGCGCTGGCAGATGTCCAGCACGCGGCCGAGCGCCGCCAGGTCGAAGACCTCGACGAACGCGCGAACAGCACCACCGATGCGATAGGTGGTGTGCTTGCTCATCGGTTCATTAAGGCGCACTTCCCCTTTGAAATCGTCATCGAAGGCAAGAAGGGCCAAGTCGGACGAATGACGAGCCATACCTTTAAGCCTCGGCACGTTCTTTTAGCGCCTGCAGGACCTCGGGGCCGATGGCCGTGACGTCGCCGGCGCCCATGGTAAGAAGAAGATCGCCCGCGGCGAGCTTGGACACCAGGTAGGGAACGACCTCCTGGCGACGCTCGACGTAGCGCGTATCGGCAGGATGGCCCGCATGGTCGAGCACAACCTGCATGAAGGTGGAGCCGTTGACCCCGGGAACAGGCATCTCGCCCGCCGGGTAAACGTCCATGAAGGTGACCGTATCGGCATCGTCGAAGGCGGAGGCGAACTCATCTTTGAGAACCTCGGTGAAGAGCTTCACGCGCGAATAGCGATGAGGCTGGAAAACGATATGGACCCGCTTGAAGTCAAGCGCCTTGGCGGCGGCCAAAGTCGCGGCGATCTCGGTGGGGTGATGACCGTAGTCGTCGACGATGGTGATGCCGTCGACCTCCCCCACCAGGTCGAAACGACGACGCACCCCGGCAAAGCCGGACAGGGCATCGGCGGCCTTCTGGGGATCGAAACCCTCGAGCCACAGCAAGGTGATAACGCCCGCTGCGTTAAGGGCGTTGTGACGGCCGGGATTCTGCTTGACGCCCGCATGGACAAGGGTGCCGTCCGGCAGGCGAAGATCGAAAGAGGTGGAAACGCCGTGGCTCGCGTAGTTGGAAAGCACGGCATCACAACCATCGCCGAAACCGTAGGTCGTGACCTTGCGGCCTGTCTTGCTTGCCACCTTAACCAGCGCGGCATCATCGCCGCACACGACGCAGTTGCCCTCTTCAGGGATGGAGGCCATGAACTCCTCGAACAAGGAGTAGATCTCGGTCAGACCGCTGTAATGGTCAAGATGGTCCGCCTCGATGTTGGTAACCAGCACGGATGCGGGGCTCAGGTACGTGAATGACTTATCGGACTCGTCGGCCTCGACCACGTAGTACTTGCCCTCGCCGCGATGAGCATTGGAGCCGTAAGCGCGCACGATGCCGCCGATAAGGAAGGTGGGGTCGTTGCCCAAGGCGTCAAGAGTCGAAGCGAGCATGGACGACGTGGTGGTTTTGCCATGGGTGCCGGCAACGGCGAGCGTCTGGAGGCCGCGCCCCAGGTAAGCGAGCATCATCGCGCGATGCCAGATGGGAATGCCCGCCTCCTTTGCCGCGATGAGCTCGGGGTTGTTTTCGAGGATTGCGGTGGAAACGACCACGATATCGGGTTTGACGGCTTCGATGTTTTCGGCCTTCTGCCCGATGAACACCGTGACGCCCGCCGCATCAAGCTGCTTGGTGTAGCTGCTTTGACGCAGGTCGGATCCGCTTACCTGATAGCCTTGCTCGGCAGCAACGTGGGCAATACCGCTCATGCCAACGCCACCGACGCCGATGAAATGTATCTTACGAATGCTCTCTTGCATCACAAAAGTCCTTTTTGAAGAAGTACGGTCTTCATCCGTACGCAGGTCTGTTCAAATTCGATTCGAAGCTTAATCCTAGCGCAGCATTCAGCGCTTGGCCGCATTGGTCACAACATCTGCCAATTTGCGCGCTGCGTCGCCGGTCTCGAAGCTTGCGGCCGCTCGCGACATGGCGGCGCGCGTTTCCTCGTTCTCGATAAGATCGATCAGGCCGTCGGCGAAGAACTTGTCCTCGACGTCCTTGTCGGCAACCATCCATGCGGCACCCGCTGCCACATAGGAGCGTGCATTGGTGGTTTGATGGTCCTCCGTCGCGTAAGGGAAGGGAACCAAAATCGCAGGGATGCAACGCGCCGAGATCTCGGCGAGCGAGGTGGCGCCCGCGCGAGACACGACCAGGTCGGTTGCCGCCATGGTCTCCCCCATGCGATTCTGATACCCCATGACCTGCCAACGTTTGGCTTCCTCGAGCGTTAAAGACAAGTCGGCAAGCACCGTGTCAAGCTCTTTGGGACCCGTGATGTGGACGATGTAAAGATCAGGGATGGCAAGGAGCCTATCCTTAAGATTGCACAGCGCCGTGTTGATGTGGCGCGCCCCCAGGGAGCCGCCGAAAACCAGAAGCATGCGCGCATCCTCGGGAATGCCGAGCATCTGACGGCCCTGCTCACGAGTCGAGTCGAACACCGAAGCGCGCACGGGGTTGCCCGTGACGACGAGCTTCGACTTGTCCGACACCGCACTGCCCGCCACGTCGTAAGTCAAGGCCACCGCGGCCGCCTTCTTCGAAAGCTCGCGATTGGCCATGCCCATGACGGAGTTCTGCTCATGCACGACAACCGGTATGCCCAGCCTCTCGGCGGCGTATCCAACCGGGATGCACACGTAGCCGCCGAAGCAGACGACGACGTCGGCGCCAATCTCGCGCAGCCAATCTTTTGCCAAGCCGCTCGAACGAAAGATCTTGAACGTGCCCTTGACGAGCGTCAAAGGATGACGACGATCGAATCCGCTTGCCTCGAAGGCTTTGAACGGAACGCCCGCCGCAGGAACCAGGCGGGACTCGACGCCATGCGGAGTACCTGCGAAGAACACCTCGTGCCCTTGAGCCTCAAGCACCTCGGCCAAAGCGAGGGCAGGATTGATATGACCAGCGGTTCCGCCGCCTGATAGGACTACTTTCATTTGTGTCTCCTGGTGCTTGTGCGCGCGCCTGGGCGAGCGCCTTCTGCGCTATAAGAACGGACGCGGGTCCGATTCATGTTCGAACGGTATTCAGGAACCATGCTCATCGTCTCCCGGCGATCCTGCTCGGCAGGTAAAGCCTGCGAAACAACGCTTAGATTGTTGCGGCGACGCTCGTGGACGTCGCCTTGGCCTTCTTGGCCCATGCCCATGAGCAAGATCAATCCAACGGTCATCACCGAGCTCAGCATGGAGGAGCCGCCCGAGGAAATGAAGGGCAAGGGTTTGCCCGTGATGGGCGCGAAGGCGATGACGCAATAGATGTTCAGGAAAGCCTGGAACACGATCATGATGGCAAGCGAGCTGGCAACCATAGTGGCAAAGGAATCATGGCTTGAGGTGGCGATCTTCAGGCCGCCAACCAGCAGCACCAAGAACAGGCAGATAACGCCAAGCGCGCCAACCAGCCCCATCTCCTCGCCGATGATAGCGAAGATGAAGTCGGTGCTGGCCATGGGCAGATACAGCAGCTTCTGATACGAGCCGCCCAGACCCACGCCGAACAAGCCGCCGGCGGCGAGCGCCTTCAGGGAATGGACATGCTGATAACCGTTACCGTCCGGGTCGGCCCAAGGATTGGTGAAGCTGGTGAATCGCTGCACTCGATACTCCGAGGTGCAGATGGCGGCAACGCCGAACACAACGAACGCAAGCATCATGGCTATAAGAAGCTTTGGCGAATACATCCCACTTGCCCAAAGAAGCGCATACACGCCGACCACGCAGATCATGGTGGTGCCCAGGTCGGACTGGCTTCCCAGCAAGATCGCAAGAGGGACGAACACGCATAAGAGGATTGCGGCATCGGCAAGATGCCTTTCCGACTTAACGCCTCCGCGGATCCTGGCAAAGGCCCCGAAAAGCATCGACCCGAGGAGCGTCGAGGAGAACGTCCCCTCCTTGGCTTGCTTTAAAAAGAGGGCTGATATCAAGACGAAACCGATTTTGGCGAACTCGGAACCCTGAATGGTGATCCCGCCCAAGCTAAGCCAGCGGGAGGCGCCGTATTGCGACGTGCCGGCAACAGCGGTCGCAACCACCAAAACAAGGCAGATCCAATAGTAAGCCCAGATAAGGGCAGGCATCGAAAAGCGGCGGACGAGCACGACCATCGCACCCACCACGAAAACTCCCACGAAAACGAAGACGATCTGCTTCACGGCCTCGGAGAATATCGGTTGGCCATTAGACACCGACTCAATCGAGGAAGCAGAATACACCATCACGATGCCCACGCAAATCAAAAGAGCAGCCGCTATCAGCACCATGGCCTGTCCCGAGGAAATCCCGGAGAACAGGCCAGTGAGCGAAAACGACGATGCGAAGGACGAAGTGGTTCGTTTGGATTGTTTGTTTCGACCTTTGCTCATCTTCCTACCTTTTAAGCTCCCTGCTTACGTGCGCGCTCAGCGACCATTTCCTTGAACACACGACCGCGTTCCTCGAAACCGCTGAACTCATCGAAGGAGGCGCAGGCAGGCGACAAGACGACGATATCGCCCGCGCTTGCATGCGCGATGCCCGTATCAAGGGCATTCTCCATCTTGCCGGCCGAATAATGAGGAAGCTTGGAGCCCTCGAAGGCGGCAAGGAAGCGCGCGCCGGCATCGCCGAAGCAAACGACCGCCTTGCAATGAGCCTCGGACTCGGCCACGAGCTCGGAAAGGTCCGTGCCTTTGTCGTCGCCGCCCAGAAGAACGATCGGGCGCTCGGCGCCGAAAGCCGCCAGGGCCTTTAGCGTCGCGTCAACGTTGGTGGCCTTGGAATCGTTGTAGAAGCGAACGCCGGCAACCGTGCCGCAGGGCTCGATGCGATGCTCAAGAGGAGCAAAGCTCATCAAACCCTCGTTCACCTTCGCGGGGTCGGCGCCCAAAGCGAGCGCTGCGGCCGCCGCGGCCAGGGCGTTGGATGCATTGTGCTCGCCGGCAATCTGCAGCTTGGAAGCGGCAACGAGCGTCGTCTTGACGCCGTTCCACTCAACTACAAGCTCGTCGGCTGCATCGAGGTAGGCGGCATTGGCGCTGCCGCACTTCTCGCGCATGTTGGAGTGAATGCCATCGGCGGTGCCCATGGGAATATAGGCAAAACCGCGCTCAGAGTCGGGCGTGGCCTTAAGCTCGCGCACAAAGCCGCGCACCACGTCGTTGGTGGCGTCCATGACAACGGCCGTGCCGCCCTTGGCGAGGTTCGCGTAAATCTTCTTCTTCGCGAGAGCGTAGTTTTCCAGACTGCGATGCCATTTAACGTGATCGGGCGTGATGTTCAGAAGAATGGCAACGTCCGGGCAAAAATCACGCGTGCTCGCAAGCTGGTAGGAAGAAACCTCGGCAACGTAGCAATCGGTTTGCCCGGCGGCAACCGCAGCAATGCAGGTATCGCCGATGTTGCCCACGGCCGAAGCCTTCAGGCCGCATTCCTTGAGCAGATGCGCTGCCAAGGCAGTCGTGGTCGTTTTACCGTTGGTGCCCGTCACGGCCAGCCAACGAGAATCCTTGGCGCTTTCGCGCCAGGCGAACTCGACCTCGCTGATGACCTCAGTTGCATGAGCGGCGGCGGCAAGATAGAAATCGGAGAACTCGCTGATGCCGGGGCTCGCGATGGCAAGGTCGTAGCTTTCCTCGAAATCGAAGGCGTCGAAAAGAACGCGAGCGCCCTTGGCCTCGATCCCTGAGGCGAATTCGGATACGGCGGGGTTGGCGGCGCCTGCGGCAACCGTCAAAGACTCAACGCGCGAACCGATCAAATCGGAGCAGTACTCGCTTACCGCCTTGCCGGACTTGCCCAAACCAAGAACCAGCACTCGGCCGAGCTTGGCCGGCGCGTGCTTTTTCGTGGGGTCGAACTCAATCGTTTCAGATTTGCTCATGCGATCACATTCCTAAAGATTGCGCGAAGAAGATTGCAAAGCCCAGGGCAGCCAAGGTGCCGGAGATGATCCAGAAGCGGATAACCACCTTAACCTCGCTCCAGCCCTTCTTCTCGAAGTGATGATGAAGGGGCGCCATCAAAAACAGGCGCTTATGGGTGCGCTTGAAGTGGAAGACCTGAATCATGACGGACAAGGCCTCGGCCACGAACAGCCCGCCGATCAAAAGGCTCAGCACCTCGGTGTTGGTGATAACCGCGATGCAGGCCAGGCCCGTGCCAAGCGCCAGCGAGCCGGTGTCGCCCATGAAGATATCGGCCGGATAGGAGTTGAACCACAGAAAGCCGATGCAGCAGCCTGCCATGGCAGCGGCGATGATGGCTGAGTCGAGCGCGCCGCACCTGAAGGCGATGGCGGCCATAACCAGCATGACAACCATAACCGTGCCTGCGGCCAAACCATCAAGGCCGTCGGTGAGGTTGGTGGCGTTCGACATGCCCATGATCAGGATGTCGACGAAGATCACGTAGAGCCACGGAATTGAAATGCCCGCAACCGTGGTGGTGAGGATACCCAAGTCGATGGTGCACACGAAGGGAATCGCGACGACGGGCTTCACGCCAATCAGGTTGACAACCGCCAAAACGAAGGCGGTGGAGATGGCGAACTGCCCGATGAGCTTCATCTTCGGCGTAAGGCCGAGCGAGCGCTTCATGGCAACCTTGGTGAAGTCGTCGATGAAGCCCAGCGCCGCCGTAAGAAGTATGGCTGCCATGACCAGGCAGGTCTCGGCCTCGGGCTTGGCAAGCAATATCACAGCCAGGCACATTCCGATGAGCATGATCAGACCACCCATGGTGGGCGTGCCCTGCTTGACCAGATGCGTTTCAGGACCGTCGTCGCGCACCTGCTGGCCGATCAAATGAGCCTGCAAGAACTTGATGAACGGAGGCATCAGCACCATCGTGAAAACGGCCGCAAGCACGACCGCCAAAAACACGGTGAAGGTGGGATACGAAGATGCGAAGAACATGTTAAGCGGTCAACTCCTTGGCGATCTTGTCGAGCTCCATGGAGTGCGAGGCCTTGCACAAGACCGCATCCCCCGGCTCAAGGAAAGATTCAAGATAGGAAAGCGCCTCCTCGCGCGTGGCGAAGCAGGCGGTGTCGGATTCTGGATAGCCCTGCTCAACCGCAGCGCTGGCAATAAGATGCGACAGCTGGCCGATACACAGCAGCTTGCTCACCGGCAAGGGAGCGATAAACGCACCGACCGAGCGATGGCAGGCCTCAGCGAAGCTTCCCAGCTCGCCCATGTCGCCCAAAACGGCAACACGTCTGCCTGCCACGTCCATGGCGCAGAACATCGAAAGCGAGGCCTTCATGGAATCGGGGTTGGCGTTGTAGGCGTCGTTCACCACGGTGATGCCGCCACGGCCAGGCAGGATTTCCTGACGTCCCAGTTCGGGCAAGGACGCTTTAAGGGCGCTCACGATCGAGCTTGAGGGAACCCCGACCGAGAAGGCCAGGGCGGAAGCAGCACAAGCATTGGAAACGTTGTGCGCACCGCGCAGCTCCATGCTCGCCTTATGCGCGCCGTCGGGCAAATGCAAAACGAAATGCGGGCGGCCGGACTCGTCTAGGGACAAATCGCTCGCCCAGGCGTAGGCATCCTTGGAGGCGCCGGTACCATCGAAGCCCAAAACCTCGATGTTCCGTTCCTTAACCTGAGCGGCCTCGCAAACAAGGTCGAAGCGCTCGTCGGCAAGGTTGAGCACCGCCTTGCCCCCTTCGGGGAGCGCGGCCACCGCTTCGGCCTTGGCGCGGGCGATGGCCTCACGCGAACCCAGAAGCTCGATATGGCACTCGCCGCAATTGGTTACCAGGGCGATGTCGGGTTTGACGAACTCGCACAGCGATGCGAGCTGGCCCGACCCGCGCATGCCCATCTCGACGACGACCATCTGGGTGTCCGCGTCGGCCTGCAACAGGGTCTTCGGAACGCCGAGCTCGTTATTCTGGTTGGCATGCGTGGCAACGGTGGTGAAGGTCGTCGACAGGATGTCGCGAACGAGGTTTTTGGTGGTGGTTTTGCCCACCGATCCGGTAAGGGCAACAACCGTCCCCTTCAAATGGCTGCGCCAATGCGCGGCCAGATCGGTAACGGCCTGGTAGGTATCGGCAACCTGATACACGTAGGCGCCCTTGGAGGAAGCAGCCTTGTAAACGCTTTCGTCGAGCTCGGAGCTCACCAGCACCACTGCGGCACCGGCCTTAAGCGCCTGGGGAACGAAATCATGCCCGTCGACGCGGTTGCCCGGCAAGGCAACGTACACATCGCCCGGGGCGACCTCGCGCGAATCCCAGGTAAGGCCCGTTGCTTCAAGGTCAACGTTACCGGGAGCCGATTTGAGCTGCCCCGAGACGTAGTTGCCGATAACTTGTGCATTCAAACGCATGTTTGAATCCTAACCGAAAAGCTTGTTAAGAACGCCCTGCGCCACCTCGACGTCATCGAAGTGCAACTTCTCGGTTCCCACGATCTGGTAATCCTCGTGGCCCTTGCCCGCAATCAGCACGGCGTCGCCCGGATCGGCAAGCTTGATGGCCAGTTCGATGGCGCAGGCGCGATCGGCCTCGACCTCGAAGCGGCCTTCGCCTCCCACCATGCCGGGCAGGATGTCCTCGATGATGGC
The DNA here is from genome assembly GCA_963597045.1 of bacterium. GTDB lineage: Bacteria > Actinomycetota > Coriobacteriia > Coriobacteriales > Eggerthellaceae > Anaerotardibacter. Next base: position 10,929 of record CAVBOO010000009.1, read on the forward strand.
CGCAGGATCCTCGGTGCGCGGGTTGTCCGAAGTCACAACCGCGTGATCGGCCGAAAGCGCGGCTTTGCCCATGATGGGGCGCTTGGAAGAGTCGCGGTCGCCGCCGCAGCCGAAGACGACGATGGTCTTGCCGTCGGTTAGAGCGGAAACGGACGAAATGGCCTTCTCAAGGGCGTCGGGCGTATGAGCGTAGTCGACGTAAACGCGAACATCGCCGTCGTTTTGCGCATGAACGCGCTGGATGCGACCAGGAACCGCCGGCGCATCTTTAAGGGCGCTGGCAACGGCGGGGGCGGAATAGCCCAGCTGCAGGCCGATACCGAAAGCCGTCATAATGTTCTCAACGTTGAACCTGCCTACCAAAGGATAAGTGAAGGCGATGTCCTGGCCCTTCACGTCAAGGGTCACCGTGGTGGACGCGGAGCCGTACTCGACCTCGCGAGGGTGGATCTGAGCTTCAGGCGCAAAGCCCGTGGTGATAACGGAATCGCCGTTGCTGGAACAACGAGCAAGCAGTTCCTTGCCATATGAGCTGTCGATGTTGATAACGCGCTTGGCCGGATAATCCTTGGAGAACAAACGAGCCTTAGCCTCGAAGTAGGCCTCGAAAGTGCGATGGTAATCCAGGTGATCCTGGGTCAGATTGGTGAAAGCGGTGACCGCGAACTTGCTTGCCCAGGTGCGCTCCAGATCGAGCGCATGCGAGCTCACCTCCATGGTGACCACGCCGCAGCCTGCGTCGCGCATCTCGGCGAAAAGCTCCTGGAGCTCGGTCGATTCGGGCGTGGTGCGCTCGGAGCTGTGAGCCTTGCCGTCGATGACGGTGCTGACCGTGCCGATGAGGCCCGTACGCTGGCCCATGACCTGGGCAATATGATCAACCAGATAAGTGGTGGTCGTCTTACCGTTGGTGCCGGTCACGCCGACCAGCGAAAAGCTTGTGGAAGCATCGCCGTGGAAACGTGCCGCGATGTGGGCCATGGCCTTGCGGCTGTCGGAAACGACGACGAGCGTCACATCGCTCGCATCGGCCAAGACCAAAGGGCGCTCGCACACGACAACGTGCGCACCACGATCGATAGCGTCCTGCGCGAAGGTGTGGCCGTCGGTCTTCAGGCCGACGATGCAGCAGAAGGCGTCGCCGGGATTTACTTTATTGCTGCTGTTCGCGATGCCGGTGACCACCTCGTCCTCGTTGCCGAGGATGGTGCACTCGAGCCCCTCGAAAAGTTCTTTGCAGGTCATACCCATACGACGTCACTCCTGAGTAATGTTGTAGCGTTCTACGGCGAAGGTCATTATATCGTTAAACGCTTGGACGGTTTGATACATGCCCGGCACCTGCGTGGCACCTACATAACAAACGAGGTTCTTGGAAGCCCCGGGGATGAAGCCGCAGAAGCTGATGTTGTACACGCCGTGGCCGTACTCGCCGTCGGAGTTCACGGTCTGCGCCGTGCCCGTCTTGCCGGCGACCTTGAAGCCATCGATTGCGGCATCGGTCGCAGTGCCGTCATCGACAACCGCCTCCATCATCTTGATCAAGGACTTAAGGGCATCCTTGTTCTTGACGATTTCCTCGCTGTCATAGCTTTTCGTATCGTTGTCGGAAGGGATGCTGACCAGGAAATGCGGCGTGTTGGCCACACCGTTGTTAGCAAGGGCGCCGTAGAAGCGCACCAACGAGATTCCTGTGGTGGTGACGCCCTGGCCGAAGCTGATGTTGTACTGCTGAGCCTTGGACCAATCCTTGTAGTCGGCGATGCTTCCCGATGCCTCCGCAGGGTAGTCAACTCCGGTCTTGCCGGTAAGGCCGTAGCGCTTGATATACTTGGCCATCTTCTTCGCGCCGAGGTTCTTCGCGATCAATGACATGCCCACGTTAGAGGAATCGGCGATGATCTTGGTGGTGCTCATCGTTTCGGCACCGCGCTCATGCGAGTCGCTGATAGTGAAATCGCCGACTTTCAGGCTGGAGGGGCAGTAGTAGTTCTGGCCCGCCTTGGTGGTGCCGGCCTCAAGAGCGGCAAGCATGATGGCGGGCTTGAACACAGAACCCGGCTCGTAGGCGAAGTTGATGCCGTTCATGTTGGTGGCACCTTCCTTGACCTTGGAGGTATCGGTGATGTCGAAGGTGGGTGAACCCGCGCAAGCGACGATCTCGCCAGTCGAGGCATCCATGACGATGCCCGACTCGGTTTCGGCCGAAACGCTCTTCGCGTTGACTTCGAGCGCCTTTTCCACCGCTTCCTGCATCTCGATATCAATCGAGACGACGATGTCCTTGCCGGCCACGGCCTCCTTCGTCGTGGAGCTTGAACCGGGGATCAAAACGCCGTCGCGGCTGTACGAGGCCACCCTCTCGCCGGAGCTGCCGGAAAGAATGTCGTTGTAGTAACGCTCCAGGCCGGTAACGCCCGTGAGCTGATTGTCCTCGCCGGTGGTAAGCGTGCCGATCACCTGGCTGCCGATGGAGCCGCAGGGGTAAATTCGCTTATTGGACTTCTCGTAGTCCAGGCCCTCGATCCCCAGCGCGGTGATCTTATCCTTCAAGTCCTCATCGGCGTTCTTGTAGAGATACTGGAAGTTCTTGTCGGCCGTGAGCTTCTCGGTGTAGTCGGCCTTCTTGCCGCCGCAGTTTTCCACCAGGAAGTCCGCGATGGTGCTAACCTGCTCGGTGCTTAGCATGTGCGGATGGCAGAAGATGTTGATGGTGTCCACCGTGGTTGCAAGGATGGTGCCGTTGCAATCGTAAATGGTTCCACGCACCGCCGGGATGGTATAGGTTTGCACCGCCTGACCGCCGCTCGAAGACTGGATGCCCTCGGAATCGATGAGCTGCACCCAAATCAAACGGCCGCAGGCAACCAGCGCCAGCAATAAGAAGAGCATGAAGGCGACAGCGTAAATGCCGGGAATGCCGAAGACGCTGAAGCCCCCTAGATAATCAGGGGAAGATGCAAGCTCGTTGCGGCCGCCGCGCGCCGATCGCGTAGCACGGGATGCGCGAGGTTCATGTGCCTGCGCGCTTGCTGAGCCGAAACCGGAACGAGCACTGCGATAGCTTCGCCCGCTCGATCGCCTTTCGGTGCCCATACGATAAGAGTCGCGCGAAGAACTGCGCGTGTTCCTGCGCTCACCCTCCGGGCGAGACGAACGATTTCGTCCCTCCCGTCCATTGCCAAAGCTATCGCGCATGCGGCTTATTCCTCAGCAACCGCAGCCAAGCTCAAAGACAAGGACAGGTTGCCGGCGGCGTCCGTCTTCACAACGTCTTTGGAGAGTTTGATGGTCTCGGAGCTTTCCGCTGCGGACATGCCGAGCTTTTCCGCCTTGTCACGCAGATTGGTGGGGCTTGCCACCAGGCTCTTCTGGATAGTAAGCGAAGTGGTTTCAGATTCCAGGTCGCTGATCTGGGTACGCAGCTCGCTCGTCTGCTGGGCAGTGTTGTAGGAGAAGCCGACAACCGTGATCTTCGCAATGGAAGCAATGGCGAAAACCAAAATCAAAACGATGATGGGTTTGGCAAGGGAGCGCAGGTCTATCCCGTGCGATTGCGACTTGCCCCCGCGGACAACGCGAACCTTCGCCTTTGAAGGGCCGGTGGTCCTGCGCTCGTGGCGCGAAGGCTTAGTTGCAGGGGAAGAATATTTGCGCCGTGCGGGAGCGGCCGCATTGGCGAGTGCTGGTGCTGCCATGTTGCGACCTCCTTACCGTGGGCGCTTTCGTTTCGTCTATCC
>CAVBOO010000010.1:0-13770 GCA_963597045.1 bacterium
GCTCTACCAAGACCTTTCCTCCAAGGTGAGCACCTCCACCACGGCGACCCAAATCACCATGGACGACACCGACGTCGACGTCGAGATCGTGGACAAGACCAGCCAGATAACCAAGGAAAACCTGCTTAACACCAAGATCAAGATCGAGAAGACCGAGTCCGACGGCACCACGAGCACCAAGACCTACAAGCTGAAGAAGTTCGCGACGGTTGAGGAATCGGTGGCCTCCGACGAGATCAACCACCTTAACGGCCAGCGCACCGTCACGGTGACCGCCGACGTTGAGGACGGCTACAACAACGCGCTTATTTCGCGCGACCTGCAGGAAAAGCTCGATGCCATCGATTTGCCCGAGGGCTATTCGATTAGCACCGATGGCGAGCTCGAGAACATCAACACGATGCTCGAGCAGATGATGCTTCTGCTCATCCTGGGCTTCGTTTTGATCTACCTGGTGATGGTGGCGCAGTTCCAAAGCCTGCTTTCGCCCTTCATCATCCTGTTCACGGTGCCCTTGGCCTTCACGGGAGGCTTCCTGGGCCTGTGGCTGGCCAACGAGCAGATTTCCATGATGGCGCTGATGGGCTTCGCGGTGCTTATGGGCACGGTCGTCAACAACGGCATCGTCTTCGTCGATTACGTTAACCAGCTGCGAATCGGCGGCCTGGCCAAGCGCAGCGCGCTGGTGGCTTCGGGTCGCACGCGTTTGCGCCCCATCCTCATGACCGCGCTCACCACCATCTTGGCAATGGTGCCCATGATCGTGAGCACGCAGATCGGCTCCTCGATGGAGCGCGGCATGGCCATCGTCGTTGCGGGCGGTTTGCTCTACGCCACCTTCACTACGCTCTACGTTGTGCCCTGCATGTACGACATCCTGTATCGCAAGCAGCCCCATGAGGTCGATCTGGGCGACGAAACGATCGACGACGACCCGGGCGACGCCCAGGCTTACCTGGATGCCTTGCGTGGCTCGCATGCCATCCAGCCCGGCGAAGCTCGCAGCAACGGTACCGGCGGCAACGCCGCGCTTGGCAGTTAGCGAGGCAGGGCATTCGGTAACGTGCCTCTAGGCCCGTCTGCGCCCGCGCTTGTGTGTTTGCTGCGTGATGCGCTTGAATAGCTAGGTTTATCGGGCGAAACGCGGTATTATGAATAAAACGAACGTGTTCGTTTTTCGAGCCGTTTCGTTGGATTTAGAACAGGGCGCCCGCATCTCGGGCGCTTGGTCCATGAAGGAGAGGGGACATCATGGCTAGCATTCAAGACATCTTCCTGGCAGGTTTGGGCGCGCTTTCCGTTACCAACGAGAAGGCGAAGGAAACGCTCGACAAGCTCATTGAGCAGGGCCAGGTTTCCCTTGAGCAGGGCAAGGTTTTCAGCGAGGAGTTGCAGCACAAGGCAAAGGACGCCGGCAAAGATGCCGCTGCGCAGGCTAAAAGCGCCGCAGGCGACGTATCGGCCATGGCGGGCGACGCCCTGACCTCTGCTGCCTCACGCGCTGCGGGAATGGTCACTCCCATCGAGGAGCTAGGCATCGAGGCGCGCATGAAGGCCATGAGCCCCGAAGACCGCGCCGCCTTCGTTGCGAAGATCTGCGCCATCGCCGTTAACATCGAGACGGCACAGAGCGAGGTTGCCGAGGCCGAGGTGTGCGACGACTCCGCTGCCACTGCCGAGGCGCCCGCAGCCGACGCGAGCAAGGAAGCGTAAGACTCGAATTCAGTTTCGAGCCTGCCGCATTCCGCGCAAGGTGTCCTTATGGCCGAAAATTCATTCTTCAATCGTCTGTTCAACGAAGAAACCATCGCATACGAGGAGCGCTACGAGCTCACCCGCAAGACGCGTCTTGCCCGCATGCACGAGATTCTTAACATCATCCGCAAGCATGATGTTAAGGACGGCGTGAGCCCGGCCGAATTCCGCGCCATCCTGGAAGACTTGGGCCCGACCTTCATGAAAATCGGGCAGGTTTTGTCCACACGCTCGGAGATTCTGCCGCAGGCTTACTGCGACGAGCTCTCGCATCTGCAGGCCAATACCATCCCTCTGCCCTTTGACGAGGTGATGGCGGCGCTCGACGCGATTTACGGCGATCGTCGTGGGCGCATATTCAAGTCCATCGACCCCAAGCCTTTGGGCAGCGCCTCGCTGGCGCAGGTTCATAAGGCCGTTCTCCTCAACGGTGACGAAGTTGCCGTGAAGGTGCAGCGCCCTGGAGTCCGCACGGTCATGGCGCAGGACATCGATGTGCTGCGCTCCCTCGTCAAGCATCTTGATCGCTTTATCCCGAACGACCAGATGCTCGACTTCCATGCCGTCGTGGAGGAGCTGTGGGTTGCCTTCGCCGAAGAGACGGACTTCACGCGCGAGGCCGAGAACCTGCGCGAGTTTGCCCTGCTCAACCGAGACGTTGCCTTTGTCAGCTGCCCCGAGCCCTATCTTGAGTACTGCACACCCGACGTGCTGGTGATGGAGTACGTCGACGGCATCTCGATCCGCAACACCGACGCCATTGTCGATGCGGGCTACGACCTGGCTGAAATCGGCGACAAGATGATGGACAACTACGCCAAGCAGATCTTGGACGATGGCTTTTTCCATGCCGACCCGCATCCAGGCAACATCGTCATCAAAGACGGCAAGATCGTCTACCTTGACCTGGGAATCATGGGACGCCTGAGCTCGCGCGACCGCAGCGCCTTCGGCGAGATTATCAAGGCGGTGGGCCTGCAAAACGCCAGCGCGCTCAAGGACGCGCTCATTTCGTTCGCGATCGACGTCGACATCGAGGCAATCGATCATCCGCGCCTGCTCTCCGAGCTCGACAACGTGCTGGGGTCCTACGCGTCCTGCGATGTGGCCGACATCGATATCGGCGCCTTCCTTACCGACATCCTGGCGCTCACCCGCCAATGCAAGGTCACGCTGCCGGCCTCGGTGACCGCGGTTTCGCGCGCCCTGGTAACGCTTGAGGGCACGGTGCTTGCCTACGTGGGCAGCTTCAACATCGCCGACATCATCAACCGCAGGCTCAGGCGCGAGCAGATGAAGCCCGAGGCCTTGGGCAAGGCGCTCGAGGACACGCTGGTCGACCTGCGCGCGGCGGGCAAGGGCATCAACGAGGCCGCCACCTATTCCGGCGAGATGATGAGGATGCTCACGCGCGGGCAGTTTAAAGTGAACATGAACATGCTGGGCTCGGACGAGCCCTTGGCCAAGCTGTCGCGCATCGTCAATCGCATGACGCTCGGTTTGATGATCGCGGGCCTGCTTGTCTCCGGTGCTCTTATTAGCAGCGTTGAGGGTATGCCCAAGGTCTTCGGCCTGCCCGTTTTGGCCGATGTCATGTTTATAAGCGCCTTCGTTTTGAGCGCCGTTGTGGTTATGGATTTCTACCGCAAGAGGAAGTAGCGCAGGCGGGCTTGTTTTGCCCCCGCATCTGCACCAATGATGCTGCTGCGCCTTTCTGAATTATAGGAAACACCTATAGATTAGCTAAAGTTTATCGGTTGGCGCAGCTATTACGTGAGATAATTACAAGCAATGAGGCCGCCTTCGGTCTCTGCGTCGGTGCAATACCCCTCTTGCGCCGCCGCTATTCGAGCTGGGTTGCTAGTAAGCCGGTGGCGCGAGAGATCGCGTCGGGGCCGAAAGGACCCAGCTCCTTTTACGGGGCATGCAAAGCTTTATTTCGAAAAAAATTAACCTTGGCAAACTTTTTTAGGAAAAAGTGTTGACAGCCTATACGCTACGGGTTAAGTTATCCGTGGTTAACTTCTGAAGGGGCAAATGGCTCCTCGAGGGGGATCCTTCTGATCTACCTCTTCATCAAAACGCAGGAGTCCTCCAGCTCCCGTGTGCTCGCTTCGCCCCCTTTGTGGGAGTCGCGCCCTTCAGGCCAAAACAAGCGCTGAGCTTTCAAATCGTGCAATAGAAAGCTTGGCCGTCCCCTTCCCCAGGGGAGTGTGAACAGTTGAGGGACCCGCTTGCGGGTCCCTCAACTTTTTCCTTAGCCTCTTTCCTCATCGCGCGGTCTTTAGCGCACCTGCCGGTTTTGCTCCTTGCTGCCCAATTCCTGTCCCTTGCTAGTTCTTCCTGTGCGTTTTGCTTAAGGAATTGCTTGCGCGGTTATCATGTTTAAAACGAAACCAAGCAGATCGGCGGCTCGAGAGGGGTAGTCCATGGCAAATGCCAGCAAACAGCCTGGCACCAGCAGGGGAGTAATCGGCCTTATTGCGGTGATCATCCTCATCTCGAGTTTGGGCAACCTTTCGCAAACGGCGCTTAACGCGATGCTCAACTTCGTGAGCATCGACTTAGACGTTGAGCCCTCGCTTGCCCAATGGGCCACCACCATTTACATGCTCACGCTTGGCGTCACGGTTCCGATAGTCCCGTTTTTGATGCGCAGGTTCTCGTATCGTCGCATCATCGTGGCCTGCGCCGCTCTGTTGGTTGCGGGCGCCTTCTTCGCCGCGGTAGCGCCTAACTTCGAGATTTTGATGCTGGGCCGAATCCTGCAGGCAGTGAGCGCGGGCATCACCGTGCCTATGATGATGAGCGTCGTTATGCAGAGCTTCCCGCCCGAGCGTCGCGGCGGCGTGATGGGCGTTGCTGGCATTGCGATGGGATTCTCGCCCAATGTGGGCCCGACGATCGGCGGCATTTTCGTCGATCTGGCCGGCTGGCGTAGCTTCTTTGTAGCGCTGCTGCTGCTTTCCCTGATTTTGCTTGCTTGCTGCGCGCTGGTTCCTCAGACGCAAAAGCCCCAGGCCTCCGCGCTCAAGTTCGATCTGCTTTCCTTTCTGCTTTCCACCGTGGGTCTGGTGGGCTTGCTTCTTGGTTTTTCCAACGTTTCGAGCTTTGGCGTATCGAGCGTCTACGTATGGGTACCGGTAGTTGCGGGCTTGCTCGTGTTCGCCGTGTTCCTTTGGCGGCAAACGAAGGTGGAGCACCCCCTCATTCATTTGGAGATCATGCGCTCGTGGAAATACCGGGCGGGCTTTTGGTCCCTCAATTTTTTGTGGGCCAGCTTTATGTGCATCACCTTGCTCACGCCGCTTTTCGTCCAAAACGTCATGGGTGGCTCGGCCTTGGATTCGGGCGTTGTCATGCTCTCGGGCGCGGCGGTTGCGCTGGTGTTCAACCCCTTGGCGGGTTTTGCCAGCGACAAGTTCGGTGCTTTCCCCGTTGTGCTGTGCGGAAGCGCGCTTTTGGTGTTGGGCTCGGTGCCCATGGTGTTCGCGGACGCCGGCATGCCGTTTTGGTTGGTTGCGCTGCTTCAGGGCGTGCGTCAGGCGGGCGTTTCCGGCTTGATAAGTCCCATGAACACCTGGTCGATGAGCGATTTGCCCCACAGCCTTATGACCGACGGCTCGTCTTTCGGCACGGTGGTGCGCCAGGCTTTCGCCTCGTTCTCGACGGCGATCGTCATGGCCTTCATCACCATCATCCCGGCGGTTGCGGGATCTGTGCTTCTGGGCTATCAATGCGCGTACGCTTTTTCCGCCGCATGCGCCGTGCTGGTTTTTGCAATCAACCTTGTGAAGGTTCGCTAACGGCGGCAACGGGTTTGGTCGGGCCGCATGCGCTGAGTATGAGCTCGTGTAGCAAGGCGCCCGTTCGACGTCGGCGCTTGCGCCTGTGTGGAAAGGCACACCAGCGGGCTTGTTCTGCGGTGCTTGCGTCTTGGCGCGGCAGTGGTACAGGCCGCCATATTTGCCAGGCTTTCCTTATGTGCTCAGTTAAAAATTGAACAACTTGTATGAATATGTTTAAACCCAGGTCGGCATTTACGACTAACTGTGTCCGTGAAGTGAAATTCTCAAAATTTTCCTTGCCCTCGCGCGTTCGTTTAATCACTATCAAGTCGAAAACTGACTGACCGGTCAGTCAAAAAACGAAGCTAAAACATCACTCGTCGTATCGCGCTGCGCTGCCGAGTGGTGTTTTCGGCGTTTCGGGCTTGGCTGCTCGGTCCCGGCAAAAGTCGAAGACTTACTAGTGAAGGGGTTTCCTTTTGGAAGTCACGCAGGAAAAGCAAACGCCGATGCCTCAAAGCGCGGCATCGGCAGGCAGTGCGCCAGCAACGCAGGCATCTGCCGGTAAAGAAGCGCGCCCGGGTGCTGCAAGCACCGCGTCCACTCCGGCCGGCGCCATTGCGGGCGGCAAGTCCGCAGCCGCAGAGCCGTTCATCGTCGCCGAGGGCCTTGGTTTAAGGTCTCCCTTGGGCAAGCCTTTCTCCGATGTGAACCTTCAGATTCCGCTTGGTTCCTTTGTGGCGGTTACCGGCGAGCACGGTGCAGGCAAAACGCCTTTGATCCTTACTTTGGCCGGCCGCATGAAGTTCAATCGCGGCTCCCTGACCGTGGGCGGCCACAAGCTGCCCCGCGGCGGCGGCAAGGTTCGTCGCATGGCGGGCTTGGGCTTGTTTGCGGGCCTGAACGAGCTTGAGACCAATTTGAAGGTTCACACCGTTATGGCTGCCGAGCTTGAGCTGTTCAAGAAGCGTCATCGCAAGGACGACGTTCAGGCCTACCTCGACGATTGGGACCTGGGCCATACCTTCAACATGCGTGTCCGCGAGCTGAGCGAGCCTGAGATGGTTCGCCTGGGCATTGCCCTGGGCATGGCAAGCGATCCCAAGATCCTGGCGGTCGACGATGTTGAGCACAGCCTTAATCATGAGCAGACGCGCGAGCTCGTGAGCATCCTTGATAATCTAGCGCACACGCGCAACATGATCGTGCTTGTTGCCTTGACGGAGCCCAGCTTTGCCGAGGGAGCCGACCAGATTGTTTCGCTGGAAAGGAGTAAGTAGCCATGGCATTTCGTGGAGCTCGCTTTGCGGCGATGATGGCGAAGAACACCTCGGCAACGCTGGCCATGAAAGTTGCCTTGGCGGGCGTCATCTTGATCCCCGTCATCTTCGCCGGTTTTTACCTGTCGGCCTTCCTTGACCCCTATGCTCACTTGAACCAGGTTCCTGTGGCGGTGGTCAACAACGACGAGGGCGCAACCATCAACGGCGAAGATCGCAATATCGGCGACGAGGTGGTGCAGCGTCTGAAAGACCAACCCGAGGATGAAAGCCTGGGCTGGAGCTTCGTCAGCGAAAAAGAGGCCAAGCAGGGCATGAAAGACGGCACCTATTACATGATCTGCACCCTGCCCAAGGATTTTTCGGAGCAGATAGCCTCGGCCGACACGAGTGACCCCGAGAAGGCCAACATCGTGGTCAACTACGACGAGTCGGCCAACATGCTTGCCAGCCAGATCGGCGAGAACGCCTGGAAGCAGCTGGTGAGCAAGGTCAACCAGTCGGTGGTTGAGGAATATTTCGGCACGGTGTTCGACAAGATCACCGATGCAGGCGATGACCTGCAGGAAGCCGTTGACGGCGCGCTTGAGCTTTACGACGGTTTGGCTGACGCGGAGGAAGGCTCCGGCAAAATCACTACCAATCTGTATAAGCTCGTTGACGGCTCCGATGAGCTGAAGTCGGGTTTGCAAAAGCTCTCCGACGGTACCAGCACTCTGGCAGCCGGCGCCAATCAGCTCAAAGAGGGCACCTCTTCGCTCGAGAGCAGCACCCAGCAGCTTTCCGACGGCGCTAAGAGCCTCTCCTCCGGCGCCACCACGGCGCTCGCCGGCGCCTCCGTTTTGAGTGCAGGTTCGGCCCAGCTGGACGAGGGCACTCAGAAAGCGCTCGCCGGCGCGCAGGAGCTTTCAAGCGGCGCAAACGAGCTCAGCACAAAGGTCAACAACGAGGTTGTGCCAGCTATCCAGAATCTTTCCACGGGTTCCAGCTCTTTGTACGCGGGCCTGAAGGAGCTTGCCGACAAGGAAACCGGTTTGCCTGCTGCCAAGAGCGGAGCCGATCAGGTGAGCGCAGGGGCAAGCGAGCTTGTCGAGAAAACGGAGGATCTCCCCGAAACCATGCAGAGTGCGTTAAAGGCTCTTGAAAGCGGCAAAACGGCGCTTGAGTCTGGCGCTAGCGCCTTGAACAATTCCGGTTTAAGCAGCGTATCAAGCTCTATTAAAGATGCTCAGGATGCTATGAGCGATGTCTCGACTCCTTTGACGAACGCTTCCACGCAGCAGTCCGACGCGGCCACGGCGGCAAACGAAGCCAAGAACTCGATCGAGGCCGCCAAGAATAGCGTGGAAACCGTTGACTCGCGCTCCGGTGAGGCGTCAAGCGAGGTTGAGAATGCCTCAAACAAGATTAGCGATGTTGCTGACGATGTTTCGTCGGCAAAGTCGAGCCTTCAGGATGTTGACGTAACCAAAAAGACGATAACCAAAGACGACGGAAGCACCGAAGAGGTCTTGGTCATCAGCTCTTCCGACTGGGAGAAGGTCAAGAGCGCCAAGAGCAAGGTGTCAAGCGCGGCAGGAAACGCAAGCTCTGCTCAGAAGCTGGCCAGTGATGCCATCGACGCAGCCAATGAAGCCGAAAAGAGCGCCGACTCGGCAACGGCGAGCGTGAAAACCGCTGAAAGCAAGGTTTCCGATGTGGCCACCAAGGCAGCCGCCTCTTCCGAGAATCTGACCACCGCAAACAGCAAGGTGAGTACAGCGACCGATAAACTTGCCTCGGCAAAATCCACGGTGGACAGCGTGAACAAGCAAGTGGCCTCACAGGCGGGGACCGCGACGGCTTGCGCAACCGCTGTCAAGCAGGTCCGTGATGGCGTCGAATCAAAGAGCTCCGATATATCCGCATTGAGCACGGAGTTGCAGGTTTTGAGTGCAGGCGCCTCCAAGGTCTCTGAAGGCCTTGAGTCTGCTATCGCTTCCTTGGGCAGTGACGACAATCAGAAGACGCTGGTCGGCGGCGCGAACGCCGTGAACAGCGGCCTGTCTAGCCTTAACAGCAACATGCCTGCTCTTACCGCGGGCATAGAAGATCTTACCAACGGAGCAGCGGACCTTGCTGGCGACGAAGCTCTTGGCAAGTTGGCCTCCGGTGCAACTTCCATCCATGCAGGTTTGCAGCAGCTGGTTGGCTCCTCGGCCACCGACGACTCCGACGCAAGCGGCTTGACGGCGCTTGCCGAAGGCGCGGGCACCTTGTCTTCCGGCATGAGCCAGCTCAACGAAGCCACGCCCACCTTGGTCGATGGCATCAGCCAGCTGGCCGCAGGCTCCAACAAGCTTGCAAGCAGCGCACCTTCCGCGGTTAGCGGCGCAGGCCAAATCGGCAGCGGCGCAAGCAAGCTCGCCAGCGGATCGAGCACCTTGACCGACGGCCTGGGCACCGCCAAGGACGGCGCCGATGAGCTGCACGACGGCCTGGAAGACGGCGTCGAGCAGATGAGCTACACGGACAAGGAGAAGTCCGATAAGAAGGAACAGATGTCCGAGCCCGTCGAGCTTGACGAGGAGTACTACACCAGCGTCGATAACTACGGCACCGGCTTCGCACCCTTCTTCATCGCCCTGGGCGTTTGGGTCGGCGCGATCTTCAACTGCTTCTTGTTCCGCAGCCTGAACTCCCGTCTGGGCCTTTCGGGAGCCAACCCCTTCGTCAACGCGATTGCAAGCTACCTGCCCATGGTGTGCTTCAGCATTGCTTCCACGATGATCGCGCAGGCTTTCGTGCAGTTCGGCTTGGGCGCGCAGATCAACAACGTGGTGGGTTACTACGGCATGGGCATCATCACCGCGATGTGCTTCACCGCCATGGTGCAGTTCCTGGTTGCCGCTTTCGGTTTCCCGGGCCGCTTCATCGCTGTCTTGATACTTACCTTGCAGATGACCTCTGCGGCAGGTACCTTCCCCATCGTCATGGAGCCCGACTTCTTCGGCATCATCAACCCGCTGTTCCCGATGACCTACGTTGTCGAGGGTATGCGCCAGCTGATGACAGGCGTGGGCACCTTCCCCGCAACCCAGGACGTCGCGATCGTCGCATGCTATGCAATCGTGTTCTTCCTGCTGACCGTGGTTGTCGCTTGGAAGAAGCGCCACGTTACCATGGCCGACATCCATCCTCTGCTTGACCTGTAGGGAACAGCCATGGGACCTATCAGGAAGAAGGCGAAGGCAAAATCCGAGGCAACGCGTCAGGCCTTGCTCCACTCGGCGGTCAAGATCATCGGCTCCCGCGGCTACACGGCAGCGACGATCGATGCGATCGCCGAGGACGCGGGCGTGTCCAAAGGCGTGGTGTACTACTATTTCAAAACGAAGGCCGACATCGCAACGCAGGTTTTGGTGTCGGTGTGCCGCGACTTGGTTACGCGCTTTGAGCGGGACATTGCCGAGATACGCTCTCCGCATGATGCGATGTGCGCCATCATCAAGGATTTCGCCAACCTGATCTTCGACAACCGTGAGGCTGCGCGTTTCGTGCTCACGGAGCTGTGGCGCCAAGATCGCCTTTGGTCCGGCGAGATGCGCGAGCAGGAGGAGCGTCTGTCGGCCGTTATCGGCGAGCTTCTTCAGCGCGGCATCGACGAAGGGCGCGTGCGTCCCGAGATCGATCTTCAGTTCACGGCGGCGGCGCTCACCGGAACGGTGCTCATCACGGCGCAGTTCTATTTGCTGAACGACAAAACGCCCGATGTCGAGCACTTCTCGGCTTTGTGCATCGATCACATCCAGCATGCGCTTGCGGTGCCGGGCACGCTGGCAAGTTGATGGGCCGAGTTCGCATTCGCTGCTTGCTGCGCTTGCTGGCCCAGGTAGTTTGCAGGTGTGAGCTGCGGTACTTGCGGCCGTGGGCGTTCCTGCTGGTAGGCCGGCAGCTTGATTAACCAAAGAAAAGCCCCTCCAAGGGGCTTTTCTTGTGTTTACGTGGTGGTAGCTTCTTGTGATGTTGCTGCGCGTAAGGCTTCGCACGCTATAATTTGTCAAACAATCATTGTCCAAGGAGTATCAATGTCTGAAGAGCAGAACAACCCCCAGGCGCCCCAGAACACGCAGCCTGTCGGTTCCTTCGATCCCAACGCTGCAAGCTACGTTCCCAACAGCGCAGCCTACAACGAGGCTCAGCAAGCTGCCGCCCAGCAGGCTGCACCTGCCGTAGCGCCCGCTGCCGCGCCTGCTCAGCCGGCAAGCCCCGAGGCTCAGGCACAGCCCTATGTTCAGGGTGCTGCAGGCCAGGCGCCTCAGGCTCAGCCGTACCAGCAGGTTCCGGCCGGTCAGGCTCAGCCCGGCGCCGCAGGCTATGCCGCTCCGCAGCAGCCCTACCAGCAAGGCGCTCCTGCAGGTCAGCCCTACCAGCAGGGCGCGCCCGCCGGTTACCCGTACCAGCAGCCCTACCAGCAGGCTGCCCCCAACGCGGCGCCCACCGGTGCCCCCATGGGCGCTCCTTACCAGCAGCCCTATCGGCAGAATCCTTATCAGCCCGCCGCCGGTATGCCCACGGCTCCGGTGAAGAATCACAGCACCTCAACGCTCGTTCTGGGCATCCTTGCCATCGTCTTCGGCTTCGTCAGCCCTCTTGTGGCATGGGTTCTGGGCGGCATCAGCCTTCATTTCGCCAAGAAGGATCGCCAGTTCTTCGGCCCCGACGCCTGCAAGGCCGGCCGCACCTGCGCCATCATCGGCATTGTCATCGGCGTCGTCATGTGGGCGATCACCGTGTTCCTTTTGCTTACCGGCTATGCCGACGCTGACGTTTTGCTTGGCAGCTCCTCGTCTTCGAGCGTTTTCTAAAGGCGAACGATGCTAGCTGCGACAATGCCACTTGCAAAAAACGCCACCATCCGCCTCGCGTGCGAGAGCGACGCCGAGGCCATTCGTGAAATCTATGCGCCCTATGTGTTGGAAACCTGCATCACCTTCGAGACGCACGTTCCTTCGGTGGATGAGTTCCGCTCGCGCATAGCTCGTACCTTGGAAAGCCATCCGTATTTTGTGGCCGAGCTGGATGGGGAAGTAGTTGGCTATTGCTACGCGGGGTTCTTCCGCCCGCGCACGGCCTATCGTTACTCCATCGAGACTTCGGTGTATCTGCGCGGCGATATCAAAGGTGGAGGCCTTGGTCGCAGGCTCTACGAGCTGCTCGAGGAAGTGCTGCGCATGCAAGGGGTTACCAACGCCTATGCGTGCATCGCCTCAAGCGAGCCCCCGTGCGAGCAGGCGCCCGACACCAGCCGCCTGTTCCATGAGCACTTAGGCTACAAGCTGGTGGGCACTTTCAGGAAGTGCGGTTACAAGTTCGACCGCTGGTTTGACATGATTTGGATGGAAAAGATGCTGGTGGAAGGCCACAGCGAGCCTTACCGCGAGTTTGTTGCGTTCCCGGCACTCGATCAAGAAGAGGTAGCCAAGCTCATCGCGCAGGCCTAGCGGCATTGCCGCGCCGTCGGCTCAGGTGCGTAGCTTCGATCTGCGGTTTGCGGGCGCGCTAGCTTCGATTGCAAGCTTGGGCGTCGGCTTCGACGTTCTGCCCACAAGCCTGTAATCCCGTCAGGCTTTGTTGCGTCGCAGCCCGCAAGCTCATCAACCCTAGCCGCCCTTGGCCGGTCCTATGACTCGGCTTTCGTTAAAAAAGGAACAGCGCACGAAGCGCTGTTCCTTTTTGGGTTTATGTCCCATGTGCGCGTTGCCGATAAGCGGCTTGCGCGGGTCGCTTATTACTGAGCGGTCTTCAGCAGGCCGTAACCGCCGTTGCCGCGGCGATACAGGATGAAGACGGCACCGCTGTCGCGATCGGTGTAGGCGAAGAAGTCGTGGCCCAGAAGGTCGATCTGAACCAGTGCCTCTTCCTCGGTCAAAGGCTCAAGGTTGACTTCCTTCACGCGTACAACCTCGTCGTCAGCGGAAAGCTCGGCCATCAGGCCCTCAACATCGAGCTCGGTGGGGGTAGCCGTCTTGTCGACGATAGCGCCGCCGGGCTTCTTGTCGATGACGCGGGTCTTGAACTTGCGCAGCTGGCGTGCGGCCTTGACGGCGGCAACGTCGATCGCAGCGTACATATCCTGCTCGTGCTCGTCGACGCGAATCACATGGCCACGTGCGCGCATGGTGACTTCGCAACGGGCGGGAGTGGGGTTTGCAGGATTCTGCTCGACTTCCAGGACGACTTCAGCAGTCAGGGGGTCGATGTCCATGACCTTCATGGAGTTGCCGATCTTTTCCTCGGCGTAATCGCGCAGGGCGCTGGTGATGGGCATCTTGCGGCCGGTGATGGTGATATCCATGATTCACCTCTTCTAACTAGGGGTCCCATAAGTAAACGAAGGGACGACGGCGCGCACTCCAGGTAAAAGAAGCATCCACCGAGATAACGGCCTTTTTCCCCTCGAAAACCGTTTCTTGATGCTTTTAGTTTACTCCAGTTTCATTGCAAGTCGGCAAAATATTGAGCGCGTTCACAACTTGCACGAAGCCTTGTGTGAATAAAAGGATGAAAAAAGTCCCTCCCAAAGAATCGCCCGGCCACGTGGCGTGTGGCGCGCCCGCGTTCGCTCTTTGCGGCGCCCGCCGCCGAACCGTTGGCGCTGCTGGATTTATGAAGCTGCTCTTCACAATTGAGCGGCGATTTTTTGGCTGCACGCCTGCTTTTGCTACCATGTTGGACATATATCTACAGGAAAGCACATTCGAATGCTCTCTCGTGAGGAGGCCCAAAACGATGATCGAGCATCTGCAAAATCTCAATAAACGCTCCATTGCATGTGCTGCATGTTCTTTGATCTTGTGCACCGGCTTGTCGCTGCCCGTCAACTTCGACAGCGCTTACGCAGTCACCGCCGCCGAAAAGCAGGCCGAGGCCGATCAGGCCAAAGACAAGATGAACGAGCTCTATGA
>CAVBOO010000011.1:0-12503 GCA_963597045.1 bacterium
CTCGCCCGAACCGTTCCAACCGGTATTCACCAGATACACGTTGGCGTTCTCACGCACCACGCGCTCGCGCAGCATGCCCGCATACACCAAAGGATTCAACGGCAGGAAGGGCTCGCCGAAGCAAGTGGAGAAGGTGGGCACAGGCTCTTTGACGCCGATCTCGGTGCCGGCAAGCTTGGAAGTGAAGCCCGACAGGAAGTAGTACTCGGTCTGGGGAAGGTTGAGCTTGGAGATCGGAGGCAGAACGCCGAAGGCGTCGGCCGTAAGGAAGATCACCGTGCTAGGCAGGCCGCCCTTGCCATCGAGCTTGATGTTCTCGATGTGCTCGACGGGATAGCCGACGCGCGTGTTGACGGCCAAGGAATCATCGTCGAAGTCGAACTGACGGGTTTCCTCGTCCATGACGACGTTCTCGACCAGCGCACCGAAACGGATGGCATGGTAGATGTCGGGCTCGTTCTCCTCGGAGAGGTTGATGCACTTGGCATAGCAGCCGCCCTCGAAGTTGAACACGCCGTCGTCGGACCAGCCGTGCTCGTCGTCGCCGATCAGCTGGCGAGCGGGGTCGGCGGAAAGAGTGGTCTTACCGGTACCGGAAAGGCCGAAGAACACAGCGGAAACGCCATCCTCGCCGATGTTGGCGGAGCAGTGCATAGGCAAAACGCCCTGCTGAGGAAGGATGAAGTTCATGATGGAGAAGGCCGTCTTCTTGATCTCGCCGGCATACTGAGTGCCGCAGATAACAGCCAGATGCTTTTCGTAGTCAAGCATGATGGCTGCCTCGGAACGCGTGTTGTCGCGCTCGGGGTCGCACTTGAAGCCGGGAGCGGCGATGATGGTGTAGTCGGCCTCAAAACCCTCGAGCGCTTCTGCGGGAAGGCGACGAAGAAGCTGATGTATGAAGAGGTTCTGGGAAGCAAGCTCGTTTACGATGCGGAAGTTCTTGGCATATTTGGAGTCGGCGCCCGCGCAGCCGTCGAACACGTAGACTTCCTTGCCGGAAAGATACTCGCACACGCGTTCGTACAAAGCGTCGAAAGTTGCCTGGCTGGTGGGCTGGTTGACGGAGCCCCACTGGATCAAGTCGTGAACGCCTTCGCTATCGACGATGAACTTGTCCTTTGCGGCACGACCGGTGTACTTGCCCGTCTCGACAACGAGAGCACCTGTTGCGCTTAAATGGCCCTCGCCGTTGAGGAGCGCAATTTCGGTAAGAGCTGCCGGCTCAAGGTTGCGGTGCACTTTCGCCGCATTGATACCCAGCTTCTCCACGCCATACGTATTCACTTTGACATTCCTTAAAACTCATTGCCGCAAACGGCAGGTTGCAAAATGTTTCAACGCGGTTAAAAACGCGTACTGAGCGAGATTATACGCGCACGATTTCCCTCATGCGAGCAAAACGGCGCTTCAACTTGCAAAGCCGCCGTTTTGAGTCACGTCATTCCGCAAAAAGTTAGTTAAGGATTACTTAAATAGCCCTCGCGTAAAACAAAAAAGCCACACCACCATGGAGTTGGAGCTAGCCATGATGGCGGGCGCGAGGGTATTCAATAGAGCAAGTAAACGTTTTAAACTGTCGCCTTTGTTCAACGATGCGCTAGCACGCGGCGCGGCATCTTATTTAGCAAGGTCCTTGCCTGATTGAGCTTCACGGGCATCGGTGACGTAAACCGCCACACGCACCTGCTCCCAAGGGTCGGCCTTTGGGTCGACTTGGATGATCCGGCACTCGAAACAGTCGGCATGACCGTAGAAACTCATGGTTGCCATGAGCCAATTGTTTTTAGCGGGAACGTAACCAATCTTCTTGCCTTTGAAACGAAGCATGATGGCGTTTGAGTCGAAGGGGTTTTCGGGCTCGGGCACAAGCTCGACCCTCTTACCGGGAGCCATTTTGCCGATAACGAGCGATCCGTCGTAACGCTGAAAGCCCGCAACGAAAAAGGTATCAAGATGCTTGCAGGGCTCGTACGTGTTGTTGGCTGCGCTCATGACCGATTCCTTTCTATCGGGTGCTACTGCTAAACAATGTATTCCGCCGTAATTTTCTATGTGTCCACCACAAAGGACTTACAAACGAATTTTCCGAGGAAATCACCAAAATCGCCTATAATACTGTCCATTAGATGTCCCATTACGTCGTTCGATGCAATCCAAACCAGTAACGCACGCTGAACCAAAACCGGTACCACCGCAAACAGAAAAGAGAAGGCCATGGCAGAAGTCGTTGCAAGCAAGCTCAAGCTTCTTCATCTTGCCCGCATCTTCCAGGAAGAAACCGACGACGAGCACGGCCTCAGCACCCCGCAGCTCATCCAAAAGCTCGCCGAGCTCGACATCGCGGTGGAGCGCAAAACCCTGTACCGCGACATCGAATGCCTGCGCAGCTTCGGCTTCGACATCGTCAAATACGACCGTCGTCCAACACAATACGGCCTGGCCAGCCGCGAATTTCAAGAGCAGGAAGTCATGCTCTTGGCCGATGCCGTGCAATCGAGCCGCTTCCTTACCCAAAAGAAAAGCGACGCTCTTGTGAACTCGATCTCGAAGCTCGGCAGCCGTCATATGGCCGACGGCCTGAAAAAGCGCATCCACGTTGAAGGACGCGTGAAATCGCAAAAGGAAAGCGAGTTCTACGACATCGACGCCATCCAACGCGCCTTCAATGCCAAGAAGAAAATCGAGTTCAAGTACCTCAAGTACAACGTGAACAAGAAGCTCGTCCCCCAAAAGGACAATCGCACCTACACCGAAACACCCGTTCAACTTATGTACATGGACGACCAGTACTACCTTGTTACCTGGAACGACGCTCACGAGGGATTTACCACCTACCGCGTCGATCGCATGCAAGGCATCCGCCTCTCCGAAGACAACGCCACCCGCAACGAGAAGATCGCCAACTTCGACGTCGCCAAATACCAGCAGCGCGTGTTCGGCATGTTCAAGGGCAACGAAGTGCGCGCAACCTTGCGCGTCTCGGCCGATGTCATGAACTCCGTGATCGATCGCTTCGGCGAGGATGTGCAATCCCAGGCAACCGACGATGGGCACGCACTGGTAACCGTGAACGTCATGGAAGCCCCCACCTTCTACGGCTGGCTTGCCACCTTCGGCCCCAAAATAAGCATCGAGAGCCCCACCAAGCTGAAGCAAAGCTACCTCAACCATCTGCAAAGCATCGTCGCCGGATACCTTAAGCAGGACTAACCCGGCACGGTCGCACCAAAAGGAAAGCCATGGAATACGAACAGATCGCCCAGCTTATGCCCGACTTCCTTCTTCCGCTGCTGCAAAAGCAGTACAGCGAAGAAGAGATTCATGCCATCTTCGAGGGCTACGCCGCGCCGCGCTACACTACCCTGCGCGCCAACGCGCTTCTTTCCTCGAAGGAGGAAGTTGCCGCCGCCCTTGGCGAAGCCGGTATCGAATTTGAGAAGGTCCCCTGGTACGACGACGCCTTCGTCATCACCAACGCCCGCGAGAAGGCACTCTGGCAAATGCCCCTCTATCAAGAGGGCAAGGTATACCTGCAAAGCCTCTCGAGCATGCTCCCGCCGCTGGCCTTGAAGCCGCAGGCTGGCAACGACATTTTGGATATGTGCGCAGCTCCCGGCGGGAAAACCACCCAAATGGCCGCCCTTGGCGGCAAAGCTTGCCGCATCACCGCCTGCGAGCTTAACGCCCCGCGCGCCGAACGCCTTGAGTTCAATCTAGGCAAGCAAGGCGCCAACAACGTCACGGTGATGCGCGAGGACGCGCGCAAGCTCTCGGAGTATTTCAGGTTCGATCAGATTCTGCTCGACGCACCCTGCTCGGGCTCGGGCACGCTGCGTGCCACCGACGTGAAGCTGCATCGCCGATTCACCGAGGCGCTCATAGCCAAATCGGTGAAATCCCAGCTGGCCTTGCTGGACAAAGCCCTGCAACTGCTCAAACCCGGCGGAACCTGCATGTATTCCACTTGTTCGATCCTGGAACAGGAAAACGAGGAGATCGTGCGCCAGGCGATGGCGCGCGCCAACAAGAAAGGCAGCTTCGAGCTTGTAGACCTGCGCAAAGAAATGCAGCTTGATTCCGCTGAGGGCAACATGAAGGTCCCCTTGCTGCCCACCAGCATCGCCGAAAGCCTATGCATTGCGCCCACGCAATACTACGAGGGCTTCTTCATGGCGAAAATCAAACGCAAGGCCTAAATACGTGCGTTTTCGATCAGGTGCCAAGCGCGCTTGGCAAACCAGTAGGAGCCTTCCTCGGTAAGAAGATAGAGCTCCTGCTCCTGGCCCCACAAACACGATGCGACCATACCGCGGATCATACGCGCGGAAACCTCGGCGGGCGCGCCGCGGGTGATCAGCTTCTCGTCCTGGCCAAGGCTGATGATCTCGGTAAGCAGCGAAATGGAAGGCACCGGAGTGGACTGAGCCGCATCGGGGGCCAGCAAGCCATACGCATGCCAATAAATGAAGCGCATTTCGCGCGGGTAGTCGCGATGAGCCTGGAACACGTTGGCAAGCACATTGTCGAAGCGCTCATGAACGCCCAGCTCGGGATCGTCCTTCTCGGTGATCTCGTGCTCGGCGATTTGGCAGCAATGCAGGTACAGCTCCTCGACCATGGGCTCGATGCCCTTGAAGTAATGGTAAAAAGTGCCCGAACCCGTGCCAGCTCGATCGAAGAGCAAAGGCAAGGTCAGCCCACGAATACCCCGCTCCGTGATGATTTGAAGCGCTGCATCGAGCAAATCTTCACGCTTGCCCATGTTTCCTCCCTCGTAGCTATAAGCCCTCATCGCCCGCGCTTGCATCCGAAAACGCAGCTTGCAAAGCATTTAGCGCGTCAATCCCTCAAGGCGAATCTATTTGAAATGCGGCGATATATTATAGATTTTTCCCTCTAGCTATGCCATATATCATCTTATCGGTCAAAAAACAGCCGCCTTTCCAGCCGCGCCTAAGCGCAGCCAAAGAACATAACGCGTTCATAAACCAGGCGAAAAACTGCCGTTCTTGCCCTATACTTCGAAAAAGCAGAAGAGGGGGACTCGTGGGAACATCTGGCAAAACTCAAAATTCAATAGCCATACCCAGTCCCGTACTCGCCTTTGTCGGGCGTAAGAACTCAGGGAAAACAACCCTGTTGGAAAAGCTCATCGCCGAGCTCGCCCATCGCGGGATCGACGTGGCCACTTGCAAACACCATGGCCACCCCGATTTCGAAATCGACATCCCCGGCAAGGATTCCTACCGACACCGGGCCGCCGGCGCCAGCGCCGTCGTGGTCATGTCGGACATCCGCCTCGGCTTCGTCGAGGAGCTTGGCAAGCCGAAAAGCTGCGCTGACGCGCTTGCTCTTTTGCCCAACCACGACATCGTCTTGGTGGAAGGATTTCGCGACGAGGGTTTGCCTTATGTGGAAATCATGCGCGCCGCAAACGAACGCGACCGCGCCTTTGCACCAAGCTTCTGCCAGAAAATCCTAAAGGCCGATTGGCAAGCAGACAAAGAAGGGGCCGCAGCAAGCGTGGCACTGCGAAACCGTTCAGGCTCCGCCGTTGCCGCAGTGTCGGACATCCCTGAAGTCATCCAAGCCTGCGAGCAGGCAAAACTTCCCTGCTTCGATCCGAACGACATCGTGAACCTTGCCAACTACGTCGAGCAAAAACACGTGCGCCCCAAGCTCACCGTCGCCATCCAGGCAGGCGGCGAATCGCGCAGGATGGGGCAATCCAAGGCACTTGTGCCCTTCTTGGGGCGCCCTCTTGTCGAGCGCATCGTCGAGCGTGTGGAGCCCATTGCCGACGAGGTGCTCATCACCACCAACGAACCCGAGCGCCTGGAATTCCTGCTGGCCGAGCACCCCTTGGTGCGCCTGGTCACCGATGAATACGACCGCCGCGGCGCATTACCCGGCCTCATCACCGCGCTTGCCAACGCCAAGCACCCGCAAACGGCCATCACCGCCTGCGACATGGTCAACGTGTCGCCCGAGCTTTTGGCGGCGGAATCGTCCCTCATGCGAAACGGAGGCTTCCAGGTTGTCATGCCCAGAACCAGCCACGGCGTGGAGCCGTTCGCTGCGGTATACGAAACCGAAAGCTGCCTTGTCGCCGCACGCGAAGCCTTCGAATCGGGGGAAAGCAAGATGCGCTCCGTGATAGAGCGGCTGAACACCCTTGAAGTGGATAAATCAAACCCAGGATCGGTGCCCTTCCCCTTGGGTTGCTTCCTTAACGTGAATACGCCCGACGAGCTAGAGCTCGCCGGGCGTATCGTCTCAGATTGATTCAGTTAAGCGCCAACCGCTGAAACCCTAGACCCAGCTTCAAACAAGCGCCTTCATCGCTGCGCAAGCTCCTCGGCAATAACCGCCTCGGCAGCCGCCTGCGCAGCGGAAGAAGCATGCCTGTACACCTCGATCAGGGTACGAGCCTGCTCGGTAAGGTCGGAACCTTTGGGACCGTTTCGGTCTAGCAGGCTGATGCCGAACTCCTCCTCGGCGCTTTTCATGATGCGCCACGCCTTGCTGTACGACATCCCCATGTCGTGAGCGGCCTTGTTAAGAGAGCCCATGTCCCTCACGCGCTCGCACAGGGCGACAACCCCTTTTCCCAGCGCAGGCGTAAAAGGCTTTGCGCTTTTCGGGACCAGAACGAGCTTTACCTGAACTTCCAAATCCTCAGCCTTCATAATTGTTCCCCCCAAATCGGAATCATTCACGGCCAACAGGCATATCTCCATTTCTCCTTAACTGAAAAGTATCCCACAAACCACGCAAGGGCGCAGCCTTGAACCTTGCCGTTTTCAATAAGGGCGACTTCCATTTAAGAGCGCGCAAAATACGTTCTTTAAAAGGAAGTCTCGTTGCGGAAATCCGAAAAACGCCGCATGCCATCAGGCGATTTGAAAAAAGTTTCCAATTCACAATTTCTCCATTTAGCTATAATCGACGCAAGGCATTATTCTCAAGAAAGATAAATCCCAAAAACGGGGCTTATCTTGAAGAGAAAGGATTACTTATGAAGAAAAAACTCGTTGCGGTTTTCGCAGCAGCCTGCTGCGCCGCCCTGGCTCTCGCGCTCACCGGCTGCGGTTCCCAGGCAAAGCAGAACGTCGAACTGCAGATCTTCGCTGCAAACTCGCTGTCCAAAGCGATGGAGGACGTTCAGAGCCTCTACACCCAGGATCACTCCAACGTCACCTTCAAGGATGCCCAGTACCTTTCCTCCGGCGAGCTTAACGAACAGCTCGAGAGCGGCGCTTACGCCGACATCCTGATCAGCGCCTCCAACTCCAAGATGGACGATGCCGAATCCGCCGGCCTGATCGATTCGGACACCCGCTTCAAGATGTTCTCCAACGACCTTGTCATCGTTGCCGCCGAGGACTCCAAGATCTCCGAAGTTACCCTGAAGGACGCTGCTTCTGGTAAGTACACCGTCGCCATCGGTGACGCTTCCGTCCCCGCAGGCAACTACACCAACCAGGCTCTTTCCACCGTTGGCGCCTTCAACGACCCCGACGGTAAGACCGGCGCCGACTCCACCGGCGTTGCTAAGGAAGGAACCACCGGCTACGAGGGCACCAAGCTCGAGGGCAAGGTCAACCAGCAGAAGTCCGTCGGTGACGTCTGCGAGCAGGTTTCCTCCGGCGCTGTCGACCTGGCGTTCGTCTACACCTCCGACGTTTACCGCTTCGACGGTGTGAAGATCGTCTGCACCGTTCCCGCCGACACCCACAAGGCCATCGTCTATCCTTGCGCCATTACCGCTCAGTCCGAGCAGTCCGAAGCTGCTAAGGAATTCATCGAGTGGGCAACCACCGATGAGAAGGCTATCGCCAAGTGGCAGGAGTGGGGCTTCGAGCTCGTTTCCGAATAGGACGAGCTGAACCCTCACGCGTTCTCAACGCACCCTACCCGGGGGCGGATGGATAGCCCCATCCGCCCCCTCTTTTTAAGCTCGCCCACGCAAAGCGCCGGCCCGGCCAGATAAGCTGCATGAAAGCACGACGAAAGGAAGAGGCAATGCGCGCGCTTTCCTTTTACCTGAAACAAGCAACCCTTCTTGCCCTTGGGCTGAGCCTTGCCCTTAGCTTCCTTGCGCCGGGGCTGATTGCCGGGCAGACAACTTGCGCACGCAGCGCTTGGGGCGACACCGTCATAACCCCGAGCGATCCCGACCAGGCAACCAGCAGCACCGCCGCAGCCGGTGACGAAGAGGGCTCCGCGCAGGCCACCGGCGCCGACGTGGTAATGGACAAAGCCGAGGACGCCGCAGCAATCGAGGGCGTCGCCTTCGCCTTTGACTCATTCAGCCGCGCGCAGGTTGGCAGCAATCGCATGGATAACGGCAAATACGTCGGCTACAGCTTCTACAACGCAAGCGAGGCCGGTCGCCTGGAACTCGTCGTCGTAGACGGCGCAGCCTACGTCCATTACGACAAGGCAAGCGCGCAAGCCGCCGGCTTCGACCAAAGCTCCGATGCCGACGTGGCAAGTTTGAAGGCGATGCTCACCGCGCTCGATACCGCCAACGCCAAAGGCGGCAAGCTCCTGTCGTCCATCGACAGCTGGACCTTCACCACCAAAGACCAGATCAAAAAGGGCAAGATGCTCATCAAGTTCGACCAGGAGCTGAAGAAGGGGCAGTTCTACACAGTGGTCGTGGGCACCGACGGCTCGGACATCAGCTCCAAAACCTCGCCCAACCACGTTGACATCACCTTCTGCGACTCCGCACGCCTGGCGTCGGAATCCGACGTCGCCGTGATCGAGGCCTCAACGGGCATCGCCGCCCTCATCGAGTTCCTGGGGTCGGTGAACCTGAGCCCCTTGTGGGTCACCCTCAAAACAAGCCTGACCGCAATCGTGTTCGTGTTCATCCTCGGCCTGATTGCGGCGTACTTCACGCTCAAGATCCCCGATCGCGCCAAGGACATCTTCGATTCGGTGTTCACCATCCCTATGGTTTTGCCGCCGACGGTCTGTGGCTTTTTGCTGCTGCTGGCATTCAGCCGCAACACCGCCATTGGCCAGTGGTTCATCGACATCGGCTTCCCGCTGGTGTTCAGCTGGCAGGCAACCGTCATCGCCGCGGTGGTTGTGGCCTTCCCGCTGATGTACCGAAGCGCACGTGGCGCCTTCGAAAGCCTTGACCAAAACATGCTCGACGCCGCCCGCACCCTTGGCTGGAGCGAGCCACGCATCTTCTTCAAGCTGATGCTGCCCTTGGCCTGGAGCAATATCGCCTCGGGCACCGTGCTCTCGTTCGCGCGCGCCCTGGGCGAGTTCGGCGCGACTTTGTTCCTTGCAGGCAACTACGTGGGCGTCACCCGAACCATCCCCATCGCCATCTACTTCGAATGGATCAACGGCAACATCGAAGTGGCGATTTTCTGGACGATTGTCATCATCATCTTCAGCTTCATCGTCATCCTGTTCATCAACCTGTGGGGCCGCCGCACCACCAAATATCGTCGTCAGGAGATCGACCAATGAGCCTAGTCGTCGACATCAAAAAGAACTTCAAAACCTTCACGCTCGACGTCTCCTTCGAAGCGGGCAACGAAACGCTTGGTTTCCTGGGTGCCTCCGGTTGCGGCAAAAGCCTGACGCTGCGCTCCATCGCCGGCATCGAAACCCCCGATGAAGGCAAGATAATCGTCGATGGCGAAGTCTACTTCGATCGAGTACGCGGCAAGCGCCCCAGCGTCAACCTGACGCCACAGCAACGCAAAACCTCCATGCTCTTCCAAAACTACCAGCTGTTCCCCAACCTGACCGTGACCCAAAACATCACGGCCGGGCTTTCGCGGGACACCTCGAAAGAAGAAGCCGAGCGCGTGATCGAGGCGCAACTTGCGCGCTTCGGGCTGCAGGGCAAGGCCAAGCGCTACCCCGCGCAGCTCTCGGGCGGCCAGCAGCAACGCGTCGCTCTGGCGCGCATGCTCGCCGCACGCCCCAACATCCTGATGCTCGACGAGCCCTTCAGCGCGCTTGACGCACATATGAAAAGCGCGCTCGAGCAAAACCTTTTGGGCCTGTTCGAGGAATTCGGCGGCACCATCCTCTACATCTCGCACGACATCGACGAAGCCTTCAGGTTCTGCGACCGCATCGCCGTTGTCGAGGACGGCCACATCGAGGAAATCAGCAGCAAGCAAGACCTGGTGAACTCCCCGAAAAGCCTTGCCTCCATCAAGCTTTCCGGCTGCAAGAACACCACGCCCGTGAAACGCATCGACGAGCACCATGTTGCCCTGCTCGACTACGGCATCACCGTCAAGTGCGACCAAGCCGTGCCCCAAGACGCCGCCTACTATGGGGTTCGAGCCTTCTACATCGAACAGGCCAGCCAGCCTGGCCCCAATGTCTTCCGCGCACGCTGCGACCGGGTTTCCGATGCACGCTTCGACCGTACGGTCATGCTTTCCTTCGTGGACGCCGACCCCAAGCTGCAGGCCTTGGCCCCCAAGAAGAAAGAGACCCCTTCCCCCGCCGAGGAGAAGAAAGGCTTGTTCAGCCGCAAAAGCAAGCACGCCAGCGAAGCCTTGGCCCAGCCCGCCCCGGAAAAGGACGACCATTCCATGCGCTTCTTGCGCACGCATCTTCAATGGCGCATCGACAAATTGGCCTGCGA
Source organism: bacterium (assembly GCA_963597045.1). Taxonomy (GTDB): domain Bacteria; phylum Actinomycetota; class Coriobacteriia; order Coriobacteriales; family Eggerthellaceae; genus Anaerotardibacter. The sequence continues at coordinate 10,643 of CAVBOO010000011.1, forward strand.
CAAGTTGCCCGAAGAAGGTGACGAGGTTCTAGTGCACATACCGAGCGATCGCGTATATCTGGTAAATCACTAGCCAAGCGGACATGAATTTTTCTTCCAGCCGTTAACACGGCTGAAACATGGGACAATGGAGAAAGCGCAGTTTAGCTAAGCCATAAGCTCTTCGCAGACCAAAAAGGCTTAAGCTCGAACAAACGCAATCCATCCGCGGCACGGCAGGGAGGTAGCAATGAAAGACGCCTACGCGCGCACCATCGATTACCTTCGCATCTCGCTCACCGACCGCTGCAACCTGCGCTGCGTGTACTGTATGCCTGAGGAAGGCGTGCCGCCGCTATGCCACGAGGAAATCCTGCGCATGGAGGAGTTTGCCCAGATCGTCCGCGTGGCCGCCGGCATGGGAATCAAACACGTGCGCCTAACCGGCGGCGAACCCTTGGTGCGCAAAGGTATCTGCAGCCTGGTGCAAAGCATCAAAGCAACGCCCGGGATCGAAAGCGTGGCCATCACCACCAACGCCATACTTCTTGCACGTATGGCTCCCGAGCTTAAAGAAGCCGGCGTCGACCGCGTGAACATATCGCTCGACACCCTTGACGCCGAGCAATTCCACGCTATCACGCGCCGCGGCAATCTGGCCGACGCGCTCGAAGGGATCGAGGCCGCCTTCAAAGTCGGGTTCGATCCCATCAAAATCAACGTCGTCGCAGTTAGGCGCCTTAACCAAGACTTCGCTTCCTTCGCGCGCCTTACCATGGAGCGGCCGCTGCACGTACGCTTCATCGAATACATGCCCGTCGGCCACAGCGTCAAGGAAGGCGGCTGCGGCTGGGGCCCCGAAGACGTGATTCCCACTAAAGAGCTCATCCAGACGATCAGCGCCGCAACCAAGGAAGCCGGCCTCGGCGAGCTGTTGCCCGCGGGTGCCGACCGACCCTTGGGCTGGGGACCGGCAAACTACTACGAGCTTGAGGGTGCCCAAGGCACCATCGGATTCATCTCGAGCGTTTCCAACCATTTTTGCGCAAGCTGCAACCGCCTGCGTCTAACCGCCGACGGGCGCATACGCCCCTGCCTGTTCGGCGACGAGGAGTTCGACATCAAAACCGCGCTGCGCACGGAAGGTCCCGAAGCTGCTAGGCGCGTTCTTGAGCAAGCGCTATCCCATAAACCCAAAAGCCACCATCATCGCGTGGGCACCGCCCGCATGATGAGCCAGGTAGGAGGCTAGCATGTCAGTAGACGGACTTACCCACCTGAACGACAAAGGCGAAGCGCATATGGTCGACGTGTCAGCCAAAAACGACACGCGGCGCATCGCTTCGGCTGAGGCACGCATCTTCATGCAGCCCGAAACGCTTGCGGCCATCACCGGAGGAAGCATTCCCAAGGGCGACGTTTTGGCGACGGCGCGCATCGCCGGCATCATGGCAGCCAAAAACACCAGCTCGCTTGTCCCCTTGTGTCACCCGCTCATGCTCACCAGCATCGAAGTAGCCTGCGAGCCTTTCGGCAACGAGGAGCAGCACGACGTCGCTTCCCCCGACGCTGGCGATGCCGCCGAAACCAACAAGCAAGATCAGGCCGAGCGCGGCGGATGCGGTATCCACATCGTTGCCACCGTCGGCCTAACGGGCAAAACCGGCGTCGAGATGGAGGCGCTCACGGCGGCTTCCGTAGCGGCGCTCACCGTCTACGACATGTGCAAGGCAATCGATCGCGGCATGGAAATCGGCCAGGTCCGCGTCGTCCACAAAGAAGGCGGCAAATCGGGAACCTGGGACCGAAGGCCTGAAGGCCTCGTGTCCATAAGCGGCTAAGGCCGGCGCCGCGCAAACTGTGTCAGCGCAAACAGTAAAGG
>CAVBOO010000012.1:0-12115 GCA_963597045.1 bacterium
GCCTGGCCTTGCTTGGAAGAAGACGGAGCCCCGCCTTGCGCCTGGGGCATGCCAGCCCGAGGAACGCCGGCTGGCGTTTGCGAAGCCGCACCGGGCTGAACCACAGCCCCACCTTGGGCAGGTACGGCTTGCACCTGTCCGCTCGCCAAAGCGCGCTCGAGCGCTTCGACGCGCTGAGCCAAAGCGGAAAGGCTAAGGTCGGACTCAGGCCGAACCATGCGCGTGAGCGCAATCTCGAAACTCAAACGCGGGTTGGTCGAGGAACGAAGCTCCTGCGACAAATCGCCCAGAACAAGAAGAAGATTGCTCAGGCGGTCGGGACCGAAGGAGGAAAACTGCTTGACCATGACCGCGCGAGCGCTCTGGCTCACGCCCAGATCGATGTCGGTGCCAGCAAGGCTCATCACGTATAGATTGCGGACGTACTCGGCAAGGTCGCGCACGAACTGGGCAAGATCGGTGCCCGTTTCCACGAGCTCAGAGGTCCAATTGAAGCAGGCCGCTGCATCACGGCGCGCAATGTCGTCAACGATCTCGGCGATTTGAGAGGAATCCATCGAGCCCAACATGCGCTCGGCCGCCTCGACGGTGACCGCATTGTCGCCGAAAGAGATCAGCTGCTCGAGCGAGGTAAGCGCGTTGCGCATTCCTCCCTCGGCGCGATAGGCAATGAGCTCCAAGGCCTCGGGCTCGAACTCGATTCCTTCTTCACCGCACACCGTGCCCAAGCGCGCGATGATCGCCTCGTTGGAGATGCGATGGAAATCGAAGCGCTGGCAACGAGAATGGATGGTCTCGGGGACCTTTTGCGGGTCGGTGGTGCACAGGATGAACACCACGTGGCTAGGAGGTTCCTCAAGCGTTTTGAGCAGCGCGTTGAACGCCGCCGTCGAAAGCATGTGAACCTCGTCGATGATGTAGATCTTGTAGCGGCCACGCGTAGGGGCAAACTGCACACGCCCGATGATTTCCTCGCGGACGTTGTCAACACCGGTACGGCTTGCCGCGTCGAGTTCGTAAACATCGGGGTGCACGCCGTTGGCGATATCAAGGCAATCCTGGCAGGTGCCGTCGGGCTCGGCCGTCGGGCCCTTCTCGCACAGCAGAGCCTTGGCAAGAAGACGCGCCGTGGTGGTTTTACCCGTGCCGCGCGGGCCGGTGAACAGGTAGGCATGACTGGTTTTGTCGTGCTCGATGGCATTGCGAATGGTGCGCTCGATGTGCTCCTGTCCCACGACGTCGCTGAACACCTGAGGGCGATATTTACGATAGAGTGCCTCGGCCATATGCCATTCGCCTTCCGTTTAACTTAATCTTCGTTGGTTGCTGCGTGCTTGGCGCGCTCCTCAAGCGGTTTCTTCGACTTGCAACGCGAGGCCAGAGCGCCCTTCACCGCACCGATGACGGCGGGAGCAACGGAAACGGCTACGATCCCCAAAACGATGACCTCGAAATGCTGTTGCACGAAGGGGACACCGCCGAAGAAGTAACCGACCAGCACGAAAAGACTGACCCACGCAACGCCGCCGATCACATTGTACAAGGTGAATTTACCGAAGTTCATATGGCCCGTGCCCGCGACGAAGGGGGCGAAAGTCCTGAAGAAGGGCATGAAGCGCGTGATGATGATGGTCAAACCACCGTAGCGCTCGAAAAAACCATCGAGCTTGGCCATGCGCTCGGGCGTAAGCGATTTAACCCTGCCCGAATCGATGATGCGCGAACCGAAAAAACGTGCGATCCAATAGTTGGAGGTATTGCCCAGAATGGCAGCGCAATAGAAAACGAGCAGGGTTGCCGGAAGGGAAAGCCCGCCACCATCGGCCGAAAACACGCCCGAGGCGAACAGAAGGGAATCACCCGGCAGGAAGGGAAACACCACAACGCCTGTTTCCACCCAGACGATGGCGAACAGGGGCGTGTAGACCATTACGGGGCCGAGCGTCGCAATCCAGCCCGCGATGAAACTGCGAGGATCGGAGAGCAGGGCCAAAAAGAAGGAGATGATTTCCATGCTTAAATCCAAAGCTCGATTGTTGCTGATAGCAAAAAAGTATCCCGAATAGGCAAGGGCGCTCGTCAGCGGTCCCTTATGGCTGCTTCCTCCCGGACCTGACCAGGTTCGGTACTTGGCGCCGCCCAAGCCCATTCGAGATACTCTCGTGTGTTGTTGCAGTATAACGTAAACGAAGCGCCGCGCCTAAGAAAGAGCGCAGCGCATCACGATTTTCACATGAGGCCAGGCGCTCCGCGAGGCTCAAACTTGGCCTGCGGCCGGCAAGCGACCTAGGGGCGAAGCGCCGCATGCGCGGCCATGATCTCGCCGATGCTGTAGAGGCTCCCGAAGGCCACCACCAGGCCGTCCTCCCCCGCCAGCGCGAAGGCGCGCTCAAGCGCGGACTCGATGTCGTCGGCCGCGGCAACGGGAAGCTGAGCCATCCCAAGCTCGGAGGCAATATCCTCAACCTCGGCGGCAAGATCCTTAGCTGAAAGGGCGCGCGGGCTTGGCGGCGTTATCGCAAGCACCGCACATGCCTGGGGAAGCACTTTTCCCAACATAGTGCGATGTTGCTTGTCAGCCAAGACGCCGACCACGAAAACAGCCTTCTTTTCAGGGAAAACACTGGCCAGCGAATCGGCAAGCGCCTCGGCGCCTTGAACGTTGTGCCCCCCGTCGACGACGAAATCGGGCTTGCCCGGAAGAATCTGAAAGCGCCCCGCCCATTGCGCATGGGCGACACCGCGCCAGATATCTGCCTCGTCGATAGCCCAACCCAAGCCGCGAAGAATGCGAGCGGCCTCAATGGCCATCACGGCATTGCTTGGCTGGTAGCTACCCAAAAGCTTGGTCTCGAACGATACTCCCTTATAGCGGAAAGGCCTGACCAAACCCGTCGAGCCACCATGAACCGGCGAAACGAGGAGTTCGGAGAATTCAGGCATGCACAAGCACGATCCGGCCTTTGCGGCGGCACGCTTAACCTGATCTAGGGCATCGGGCTCCTGCGGCCAGGAAAGAACAGGGACGCCGGGCTTGATGATGCCCGCCTTCTCGGCGGCAATCTGCGAGATGGTGGAACCCAGAACGGCCACGTGATCAAGGCCGATGCTCGTGATGATCGAAAGCTCGGGGCGCTCGATCACGTTGGTGGAATCCAGGCGGCCGCCAAGCCCCACCTCGGCAACGACAAGGTCGACCTCGCATTGCTTGAAGTAGAGGAAGGCAACGGCGGTCATGAGCTCGAACTCGGTGGGATGCTCGGACATTTCCTCGGCTACCTTGCGCACCGTTTTCGTAACGCGCACTAGGTCGTCGTAAGGGATATTCTTGCCGTCCACGCGGATGCGCTCTTCGAACTCGATCAAGTACGGGCTGGTGAACAAGCCGACCTTGATGCCTGCCTCTTGCAGGATCTGCGCAAGGTAGGAGCAAGTTGAACCCTTGCCATTGGTGCCGGCAACGTGCACGAAGCGCAGAGATTTATGAGGGTCGCCCAAGCCATGCAGGAGCTCTTCAATGCGACCGAGCCCCAGGCTCATGTTGTGCCATCGGGGCTCGTTGATATAGGCAATGGGATCGAAATCGTTATCCACGATGATGCACCTTACGTAAACGACGGAAAGGCTAAGGCCAATGCGGCGGCGCAACGGCGCGACCTACGAGACCCAATCCTTTCCGACCATGATCTGAATGTCAGTGGAAAGATTGTAGTTGACGCCAGCTGCAACCGCACGGCCCACGCCCAGCGTTTCGGCCAAGGCCTGAGCCTCCTCCTCGTTCTTGGAGCTGCGATAGACGATGAGCGTCTCCTCGTAAACGAAGGACTCAGCGTTGCCCGTTTCCTTGACCTTGTAGCCGTTTTCCTCGAGCTTTTCCTGCACCTTCTGAGCGTTGCCAGAAACGCCGGAACCGTTCAAGACGATGATGGAGAGGCTCTTCTTCTCGGACTTGCTCACCTTGTAGTTGACGGAAGGCTCCTCGCCCGCGATAAACGAGCTTTTGACCTTTTCCCAACCGGTGCTCGCCACGCGGAAGAAGGTGCGATTGTCCGATTCGTATGTAGAACCCGGAACCGTGCCGTAGAGCAGGCTTGCACCGGAGTAGAACTCGGACATGCTGGAAAGATCGTCGTAGCTGAAGTCGGTCTGGACCCCGTTGGACAAAGCATCGGCGGCCTTCATGAAGTCCATACCGCCCAGCGAGGAGATCTTTTGAATGATTGCCTGCATGACCTGGTATTGCACGGTGGCACGAACGGTGCGGCCATCCTCGTAGTTGTACGCGCGCACATAAGTGAGCGTCTGCTTGCCGTTGAGTGTCTGCTGACCGGGATCGAGCACCGAAGTGCCCGCCCTCGGGTCGTCGACGAGCGTTTCGACGTTGACGTCGATGCCGCCGATGGAATCGACCAGAGACACCAAACCCTCATCGGTAAGGCTCACGTAATGGGCGATGTCGACACCGAGCAGGGTGGAAACCTCGGTTACCAAGCTGCCCATATCGGAAGTGCTGGGCAGATCGCGCAGCTGTCCGCTGCCCGAAGCGATGTTGCTCGGGATATTCAAAAGGGTGAGCTTGTTGTTGGCCTTGTCCACACGCATCACCGCTATGTAGCTTGCCTCGGTGCCGTTGTTAGAGGTGCCGGTGAGCATGATGTAATAGGGATCATCGGCATTTTCTGGCTCGACCAGCGCAGACTCAACCGAAGAATCCTTGAGCGACAGGTTGCCGGAGATGACGCTCTGGAAAACGAAACCGCCGAGCGCGAAGGCAAGAACAACCGCAAGGATGACCACAGCGCCGATAGCCAGGAAGAAATTACGACGACGGCGACGGATGAGCGCCGCAGGGTCGCTTGGACGGCGATGCGCGGAAGACATATCCATGGCCGAGGCCGCAGCGGGGCGCATCTGGTTGAGTTCGGCGGTGCGACCCTCAAGCGAGACCGCATGACGACGCGATTCGTAGCCGCCCCTGGCAGCGGCGCTACGATGATCGGCAACAGGACGATGGGAAAAAGAGCTCTTCTTTCGCTGCGGCGTACGCGCGCTCGCACCGCGTTTGCCCCATGAATGAGCGCCGCGCGACGAAGCGCTGGCATGAGTGCCAAGCATCGAGGATTTCCAATTGTTTGCGGTTCGCTTGCGACGAGTGGGGCGATTGCTGCTCACGGTTTACTCCCGGCGGCTTAAACGCGCACGCGCTCGATGTTCGCGCCAAGACTCTTGAGCTTGCCCACGTAATCGTCGTAGCCGCGATCGATATGATGCAAGTCATGGATGCGCGTTTCGCCCTCGGCGGCGAGGCCGGCGATAACCAAGGCGGCACCACCGCGCAGGTCGGGACAGGAAACGGGCGCGCCTTGGAGCTTCTTCACACCATGAACGATGGCATGATGATCCTCGACCGTGATGTCGGAACCCATACGATTAAGCTCGTAGGCGAACATGAAGCGATTCTCGAAAATGTTCTCGGTGATGACGGAAGTGCCGTCGGCCACCGCGCACAAAAGGCAGAACTGCGCTTGCAGGTCGGTGGGGAAACCCGGATGCGGCAGAGTTTGAATGTCGACGGGACGCAAAGGCTCGGTACGGCTCACCGTGATGGAATCATCGGCACAGGTGACCGTGCAGCCCATATCGGTGAGCTTCATGATGGCCATGCGCAGAAACGCGGGATCAATCCCCTCAACCGTCAAAGGGCCGCCCATCAGGGCACCGGCAGCCAAAAAGGTTCCAGCCTCGATGCGATCGGCGACGGTGGTGTGCTCGCAGGGGTGCAGGCTTTCCAGAGGAACGCCCGTGATGGTGATGGTAGGCGAACCTGCGCCCTCGACCTTGCAACCCATGGCGTTGAGCATATTGGCCAAATCAACAATCTCGGGCTCGCGTGCGGCGTTGTCGATGACGCTCGTGCCCTCGACGACGACAGAGGCCATCAGCATGTTCTCGGTTGCGCCGACGCTGGGGAAATCCAGGTAAACATCGGCGGCGTGCATGCCGTTGGGGGTGGAGGCATACAGATAACCGTGATCGTTGACGAACTCGACGCCCAAAGATTGAAGCACCTTCAAATGAAGGTCGATCTTACGGGCGCCGATGTTGCAGCCGCCCGGCATGGCAACGCGCGCGTGGCCGAAGCGGCCGATCAAAGGCCCCAAAACCGAAATGCTCGCGCGCATCTTGGACACGAGCTCGTAGGGAGTCTCGTAGCCGGTTGCCTGGGCAGTGTCGATGATCAAGGTTTCGCCCTTGCGCTCGACCGTACCGCCCAAGGAGCGGATGACCTCAGCCATTATCTCGATATCGGAAATGCGAGGCACGTTATGCAGGACGCTTTCGCCCTGACCCAAAATAGCGGCGGCAACGAGCTTGAGCGCGGAGTTTTTGGCACCACCAACACGCACCGAACCTGTAAGGTTCTTGGTCTCATGCGTAATGATGATTTCCTCGGACATACTCGGCCGCCTCTCTGCTTTATCTTTAGCTTTCCTATTATACAAAGACGGCCCTTGCGCATTCCGTCCACGTACGACATCACAAAAAATTCAGTCGCAAATTAACGGCAGCTCAATTGCAACTCAATTGCGATTCAATCGTGAACCAACCCCGCATCAACAAGAAAAGGGACCCCGAAGGGTCCCTTTCAACGCGTGCCCGAAAGCAAGCGAAAAATGCATTCGTAAAAGCGAACTACTCGCCCAGAGCGAAGCGGGTGAAGGACTTGACCTTGATGGTGCCGCCCAGAGCCTTGGCAACGGAGTTGACGTACTCGGTGACGGTCTTGTCGGAATCCTTGACGAAGGCCTGCTCGGTGAGGCACTGCTCCTTGAAGAACTTCTCAAGGCGGCCAGTGGCGATCTTCTCCTGGATGGCCTCGGGCTTGCCGGACTCAGCGGCCTGAGCCTTGTAGATGCCCATCTCATGCTCGACGACAGCGGGGTCGACGTCCTCGCGGTTGGCGGCGATGGGGGCGATAGCTGCAACCTGCATTGCAACGTCCTTGCCGCACTGCTTGAACTCGGCAGCGGTGGTGTCAACGCCCTCGACGTCGAACTCAACCAGAACGCCGATCTTGCCGGTGCCATGGATGTAGGCGGCGACGGCAGGAGCCTCGGTGTAAGCAACGCGAGCGAGCTCGGTGTTCTCGCCCATCACGTGGATGCAGTCGGTGAGGATGGCCTCGACGGTCTCGCCCTCGACCTCGACAGCCTTCAGAGCCTCGACGTCGGTCTGCTTGGAAGCCATGACGGCCTCGGTGACCTTGGCAACGTAGGCACGGAACTTCTCGTTACCGGAAACGAAGTCGGTCTCGCACTTGAGCTCGACGATGGCACCGGCGGTACCCTCTTCGTTGGTGACGGCCATGACATAGCCCTCGTTGGTGGCACGGCCGGCCTTCTTGGCAACGGCGGCAAGGCCACGGGTACGCAGGACGTCGACAGCGCCCTCGAGAGAGCCGTCGGCCTCGGTCAGGGCCTTCTTGCACTCCATCATGCCAGCGCCAGTCATCTCGCGCAGTTCCTTAACCATAGCGGCGGTAATCTGAGCCATTTGGTTTCCTTTCTTTTAAAGGGAACAGGCGGTGGGCCTATACGCTAAGTCCACCGCCCTTGCTTGCATTGGGGTTTAAGCCTTGTAAGCTTGCAGGCTACTCGGCGGCAGCTTCGGTTGCAGCCTCGGCAGGAGCAGCTTCCTCTGCGGGAGCCTCGCCAGCCATTTCCTCTGCGGTGACGGGAGCACCGGTGCCGGCGATGACGGCGTCGGCGACGAAGTCGCACAGAAGGCGGACGGAACGGATGGCGTCGTCGTTTGCGGGGATGCCGTAATCGACGTCGTCAGGATCGCAGTTGGTGTCGAGGGTGCCGATAACGGGGATGTTCAGGCGCTTGGCCTCGGCGATCGCACCGTGCTCCTTGTTGGTGTCGATGACGAAGATGGCATCGGGGGTGCGAGTCATGTTGCGGATACCGTTGAGGTTGGTCTGCAGCTTGGAGAGCTCCTTCTTCAGGAGGATCTGCTCCTTCTTGGGGAGCTTCTCCATGCGGCCGTCCTGCTCCATTGCCTCAAGCTCCTCCATGCGCTTGACGCGGGAACGGATGGTGACGAAGTTGGTCATCATGCCGCCGAGCCAACGAGCGTTGACGTAGGGCATGCCGCACTTGTTGGCAGCCTCGATGACGGACTCCTGAGCCTGCTTCTTGGTGCCGACGAACAGCACGGTGCCGCCCTGGGAAGCGATCTGGCTGACTGCGGTGTAGGCAGCATCCAGGCCGTAAAGGGTTTCCTTGAGGTCGATGATGTAGATATCGCCGCGCTTGCCGAAGATGTACTGCTTCATCTTGGGGTTCCAGCGGCGAGTCTGGTGGCCGAAGTGGCAACCTGCATCGAGCAGGACCTTAAGGTTGATCTTAGTCATTTTTTCTCCATTCGTTGATCCTCTGCCTGACTTCATCCCTGCGCTCGCAACCCCGCGGGGCCACTGGCGAGCATAAGTCCACCAAGCATGTGAAATAAAACAGCCTTGCTAGTATACGAAGCCCTGCGCGCCTATGCAAGGAAAACTTGCGGCTTGAGCGCAGCTTGCTGGCGCATACCGGCGCTCCCCTGGTCGGGAAGATCCATTCGCGCTAGGCGTGGCCCGCCCGAAGGCGCTCGATAACGAGGCGGACGCGCTGGGCGGCCTCGGCGGCATCGCCTGCCGACAAGCCGGAATAACTTATCACCAACTTGGTGGTGCCAACGGAGGCTTTTCCCTGGTCGGGCAAGGTGTTGGCTACTTCGCTGGAGGTTTCGGGGCAAGCGCTGGGCCGAGTTGATGCGCCGCGAGAATCGAATGGGCTGCCGAAGTAGTCGCCCAAGGTCTTCACGCGCACATCTTCCTCCAAAAGCTCGGCCTTGAGGAGCGCCTCATCGAAGGATTCTTCGCAATCGAGCACGAAATGCAGACCCGCATCCTTGCCCAGGGCGCCGCAAGACAAGCCATCCATTCCCGCCAGAAAGGAATCGCGCACCTCGCGGTAGTGGCGACGCATGCGATTAACGTGCTTGTCAAAAGCTCCCTCGGACAAAAAACGCGCCAGCGCCATCTGCTCGATGGCGGAAACCGACGAGGCTTCGCCACCCCATTGGTCATGGAAGCGCTCGGCCAGATGCGTGGGCAAAACCATGAAGCCCAGCCTGAGGCTTGGGGCGATGGTGCGCGCGAAGGTGTTGAGGTAGACCACCCTCTCGGCGGCATCGATGCCCTGCAGGGCAGGAATCGGGCGACCCTGATGACGGAACTCGCAATCGTAATCGTCCTCGACGATGTAGCGCCCCTCCCCTTCCGAGGCCCAAGCCAAAAGCTCGTAGCGTCGCGCGATGGGCATAACCGAGCCCGTGGGGAAATGATGCGACGGCATCACGTGCGCCACCTGCGCCCCCGAAGCACGCAAGGCGTCCACATCCATCCCCTTTTCGTCCATGGCAACCCGCGCAACCTCGATGTTGTTGGCGGCATAGGTTCGAGCGAGTGTTGGATAGCCCGGGTCCTCCACGGCAAAACGCGTGCGGCCGAGCAAGCGCGGCAGCTCAGGGTAGAGGCCCTGGGCACCCGCGCCGACGACCACCTGCCAAGGCTCAACCTGCATGTCGCGGGCGCGCGCCACGTAATGGGCAATGGCACGGCGCAGCTCGGGCAGACCTTCGCGCGGCGCGCTTTTGAGAAGAAGTTCGTCAGGGGCGTCCTCAACCACCTCGCGTACAATGCGCGACCAGGCTTGGCGCGGGAAGGAGTCGGGGGCGACGCCGCCGCTTAGGTCGAAAAGAACGCGCGAGGTGTCCGCAGGCGAAGAAAACGACGAATCGCCCACTGCCGAAACCGAACCTGCGCCCTGAGGTGCGCCGAGGGCCCCGCCCCAAAGAGGACGACCATCCCCAAGCATTGCATCAGGGGCCAAGCCATCGCCAGCGGACGCTAAGCGAGCACCTGCGCGCTTAGCGTCCGAGGCAGCCGAAGACAAATTGCCCGCCATCTTCGCCGCAAAGGATCCAACGTCGTTGGCGAAGTAGCCCTTGCGCTGAATCGCGCGCACGTAACCCTCGGCAACCAGTTGCTGGTAGGCGTGCTCCACCGTGATGACGCTCACGCCGAGCGAGCGTGCGAAATCCCTTTTTGAAGGAAGATGCTCGTCAGGGGCGATGACGCCCTGCGCGATGTCGGCGCGCATACGACGGACCAGCTCCTCATAAAGGCTGCCGCCCTTTCGCGAATCAAGGTCGTATTGGAGCACCTTCGGCTTTCCTTTCTTCAACAGCGCCACATTGGTCTTATCTACATTTGTTAATTTGCGGCTATTTTATAACCAGCTGGTCATATTAAAAACTAGAGTTTTGGATATTTCTACATAATCAGATGCGCCGTATCGTAGCTTTCAACAAATAGCCGCTCCTTAAAGGAAGGAACCTCATGTCCGAACGCTACGAACTCAACAAACAGCTAGCCCAGATGCTCAAAGGCGGCGTCATCATGGACGTCACCACGCCCGAGCAGGCGCGAATCGCCGAGGAGGCGGGCGCCTGCGCCGTCATGGCCCTGGAGCGCATCCCAGCCGACATCCGCGCGGCCGGCGGCGTTTCCCGCATGTCCGACCCCAAGATGATCAAGGGCATCCAGGAGGCCGTGAGCATCCCCGTTATGGCCAAGGTGCGCATCGGGCATCAAGTCGAGGCGCAGATCCTGCAGGCCATCGAGATCGACTACATCGATGAATCCGAGGTGCTCTCGCCTGCCGACAACATCTACCACATCGACAAGACCGCCTTCGAGGTTCCCTTCGTCTGCGGCGCCCGCGACCTGGGCGAGGCGCTGCGCCGCATTGCCGAGGGCGCATCGATGATCCGCACCAAAGGCGAGCCCGGCACTGGCGACGTGGTGCAGGCGGTAAGCCACATGCGCCTTATTCAGAACCAGATTCGCCACGTGGTGTCGCTGCGCGAAGATGAGCTGTTCGAAGAGGCCAAGCAGCTGGCGGTTCCCTACGAGCTGATTAAGTACGTGCACGATTTCGGCAAGCTTCCCGTGGTCAACTTCGCAGCAGGCGGCGTCGCCACTCCTGCCGATGCCGCGCTGATGATGCAGCTGGGCGCCGAGGGAGTGTTCGTGGGATCGGGCATCTTCAAGTCGGGCAACCCCGCAAAGCGCGCGCAGGCCATCGTCAAGGCCGTGGCCAACTACAACGATGCATCGCTCATCGCCGAGCTTTCCGAGGATTTGGGCGAAGCGATGGTCGGCATCAACGAGAGTGAGATCGAGCTCTTGATGGCGGAGCGTGGCAAGTAATGACGCGCACGATTGCGGTACTGGCCGTTCAGGGAGCCTTCGCCGAGCACGAAGCCAGACTGCGCGAACTTGGCGCAAACGTGGTCGAGCTTCGCCAGGCGGCAGACCTCGAGCAGGAATTCGACGGGTTGGTTTTGCCTGGAGGCGAGTCAACCACCCAAGTCAAGCTGTTGCGCGAGCTGGGAATGTTCGACGAACTCAAACGAAGGATTGAAGCCGGCTTGCCCGTACTGGCAACCTGCGCAGGGCTGATCCTTTTGGCGAGGGAAGTGGAAGGCACCGGCGACCTGGCCGGGTTCGACCCCGCGGCCGTCAAGGAGCGCCTGGCAGTGCACGGCTTCGGAACGCTGGACGTATGCGTTGAGCGCAATGCCTACGGACGACAGCTGGGCAGCTTCCACGCAAAAGAGCCTTGGACAAAGGAGGCTCACGATGTCGCAAGCGCCGAAGGCAACGAGCAGATCCCCCTCACCTTCATCCGCGCACCGCGCATCACTAAATTGGGCGCCAAGGCCACGCCGATCATCGAGCACGACGGCTACCCCGTGGCCGTGCTGCAAGGCAGGCAGCTTGGAGTGGCCTTCCATCCCGAGCTAGACCCCGACACCCGCCTACACGAGCTGTTTTTAAGTTTGTAGCCTTATGAAAAGGAAGCCCTGCCTACGCGGGACTTCCTTGGTTTTCGGCCTCCTGGGCTCTTAAAGAGGCATAGGGCAAATACTGATTTAGGGGCGCCGAGGCTTAGCCCACCAATCCTTGGGCCTTTAGGGCCTCGAGGACCTCGATGTCGGC
>CAVBOO010000013.1:0-11942 GCA_963597045.1 bacterium
CCATAGCGCCAGTCGCCCAAGCGCAGCGCGTAAAGGGACAAGCTGCGATAGACTTATCGCTTGATGAAGAGGGAGGAACCGTGTCACTACTTGAAATAATCTTGCTGGGCGTTGCGCTTTCGATGGACGCCTTCGCCGTCACTATCTCCAACATGTTCGCCCACCGTGGCATAAGCACGCGCCACGCCCTGCTCATGCCCCTGTTCTTCGGCGTTTTCCAGTTCGGAATGCCCCTGATCGGTTACTTCGCCGGCAGCTTGGTTGCCGATTTCATCAGCCAGTATGCGGGCATCATCACCTTCATCATCTTGGGCTACATCGGCGGCAAGATGATCTGGGACGCCTTCCACGAGGAGGAAGAGGAAAGCGACGATAAAGACCTTACCTTGGGCACGCTCACTTTCCAGGCAATAGCCACCAGCATCGATGCACTCGGCATCGGCTTCAGCTTCGCCGCCCTCGCAGTCAAGCCCTTCAGCGCGGCTGGCATCATCGGCATCACCACCTTCCTGTGCATCCTCGTTGCCTTGCGCCTAGGGCGCAGCTTCGGAAACAAACTCGGCAACAAGGCCACCATCGTGGGCGGCATCGTGCTGATTCTCATCGGCCTGAAGTCATTGCTTCTTTAAGGCAAAAGCGCACACAAGAGCCTTGCCCGCCATCTAACGACGAGCATGAAAGCAAGTGCCCGCCCTGTTGCCTTAGAGCCGACGCACAAAGGTAGAATCCTCGCTGTCGACGGTAAACAGGACCAGCAAGCAAACAAGAGAGAGCCTTTCTTCCCTAAGCCAAGGAAGAAGGGCTCTCTTGTTTTTAGCTTTGCCGAAAATACGCGAAAGGCAAACTACTCGGGGATGGGCTTGCTGGCTACGTGAATCTCGCCGGAGTGGCAGCTGAACAGGCTACCGTCCGGGCGCTCGACTAGAAGCGCACCCTCGATATCGACGCCGCGAACCAAGCCTTCCGCGGTGGTTTCGCCCTCAAGGTTTTCCAGGGCAACGTAATTCCCTATGTTGTACATGGCCTGGGAATACTCATCGTAAACGCCCGCAAAGCCCTCCGCGCACCAGCGCTCGTAGTAAGCACGGAACTCCTCGAGCAAGGTCTGCTGAAGGTCGGTGATAAGGGACATCTGCGAGCCGGCCAGGCCATCGGCGTCAGCATAGGCGGGTACCGTCACCGTTCCCAGCTCGGCCACGTAGCCGAAGCGATAACGATCGGATGCGGTTGCCTCGCCACAGGGCCTGAAAACGTTCAGTCCGATGCCGATGCACAGGCCGTCGCCCACCTTATCGGTGGAAATACCGCAAATCTTGGAGCCGCGACAAAGAAGGTCGTTGGGCCATTTGATCTGAACGTCAGGGATGCCCAAGGCCTTCCAGCAGGCGCTCTTCACCGCAAGGCAGGTGACCAAGGGCACGGTGAGTTGTTCGAGCAAAGGCTTTTGCGGACGAAGGGCGAAGGACATGTACAGGCCACCGACCGGGCTCGACCAATCGCGCCCCTGTCGTCCATAGCCTCCCGTTTGCTCGAAAGCGGCCACCACGTAGCCCTCGGGCACTCCCTCGTGAAGTTTCTGCTTGATAAGCTCGTTGGTCGAATCGACTTGCTCAAAAGTATGCATGTTCCAATCGACTAGCATTTTCGCGCCTTTCCAACGGTGACGGTTTCCAAAGTGACCACGGTGTCGTCGGACAGAACGTGGTTGGGCAGGATGTCCAAAAGCGGACGGACCACAAAATCCCTTTCGGTAAGAAGCGGATGAGGCAAGATCAGGTGCTCCAGGCTGGATACGTACCCCTGGTAATCAAGGATGTCCAAATCGCAGGTACGCGGCCCGTTTTTAACGGTGCGAACACGACCCAACGAATCCTCGATAGTGTTCAGGTACTTCAGCAGCTCCTGCGGGGGCAGGCCCGTGCGCACCAGGGCAACGGCGTTCACGAAGCTGTCCTGGTCTTCCACATAGGCGGGTTCGCTTTCGTAGAAGTCGGACATGTCGATAAGCTGCGTATCGGGCATCATGCACATCTCAAGGATGGCCTGGTTGAGCATGGCCTTCTTGCCCTCAAGCTCCTCGCCTTCATCAGCCACCAGAGGAACATTGCATCCCATGCCGATGAGCGCGTAGGGACGAAGATTTTCCTTCAGGGCAGCCACATGCGCAGCGACATTATGGGCGCGCACCACGAAGGCACCAAGCTCGCAAGCCATCACCGCTTCGGCAGCGGAAGCGTCATCGCGCTTTGCAGGCTCGTCGATGTGGTAGGCATACCCGATGTAGCTCTTGCGCGAAACCGCAACCATAGTGGGATAACCCAGATGGACGAGCGCGTTGAAATTGCGCATAAGCTCGATGGTCTGCTTGGCCGTCTTGCCGAAGCCAGGGCCCGGATCAAGGCAGATGCGATTTCGGGCAATGCCGGCCGCCTCGAGATCGGCGGCACGCGCCTGCAGATAATCGCAGACCTCCTTAACCACATCGTCGTAATGAGGCTCGTCCTGCATGGTGCGCGGGTCGTCGCCCTGCATATGCATAACAACTAAGCCAGCATCGCAGGAGGCAGCAACGCGCACCATCTCGGGATCGCGGAAGCCGGTGACATCGTTGATGATGGCGGCGCCCGCCTGCACGCACTTTTCGGCAACCGCAGGATGGCGCGTATCAACGCTGACGCAAATACCGTCGGCAGCCAAACGCTTCACCACCTCAAGAACGCGCGCAAGTTCCTCTTCCTCCGTGACGGGATTGGCGCCGGGGCGGGTGGATTCTCCCCCGACGTCGATGATGAGGGCGCCATCGGCAACCATCTGCTTGGCTGCAGCAACGGCCGCATCGGCATCGGCGTAAGAACCGCCGTCGCTAAAGGAATCAGGAGTCACGTTAAGGATGCCCATGATCACCGGGTTGCGGGTATCGAAATCGTATTCAGCGCAATGCCAAATCATTGTCGTCCTTTCAAAGAAGGCATGTGGCTTTCAAGCTTGGAGCAACGAGGGCACCTTAAAAGAGCAGCCTTGTTGCCTCGATTGCTGCCCCAAGGCAAAAGCTGAGGATGCCGTAAATGCTTGCTTCCACTGTAACAAAAGGCCGGATTCGGAAGTGCCCCGAATCCGGCCTTAAAGCTCAATAGGTACAAGGTTTACATCCTTGCTGATGTTAGGCCCTAGCCCTGGGTAGAACCCCCGCTCGAAGGAGCATCGGACCCAGGAGCAGCCATGGGTGCAGCTGCAGGAGCGGCAGCGTTGGCATCGGCAACGTTGGCAGCTGCGACCTCGGCGGATGCTTTGGCAGCAGGAGTTTCGCCGTTCTGCTCTTTAAGCAAGTACTCGGACCAACGGTTGTCGAGCAGCGCCTGGCAGGCCTCGCCATCGACGGTCTCGCGCTCGAGCAGGACCGAAGCCATAAGGTCCATCTGGTCTTTGTGGGCCATCAAGATCTCGTAAGCACGGTCGTGGGCCTCGCGCATCAGGGCCGAAACCTCTTCGTCGATGAGGCGTGCGGTCTCCTCGGAGTAATCCTGCGTATTGCCGTAATCGCGACCAAGGAAAACCTCGTGGTTGGGCTGGCCGAACATCTGGTGGCCCAGGCGCTCGGACATGCCGTAGGTGGTGATCATGGAGCGAGCCATCTTGGTAGCACGCTCAAGGTCGTTGGAAGCACCGGTCGTGATGTCCTCGCAGAAAATCTCCTCGGCAACGCGGCCGCCCAAGAAGACGGCAAGCTCGTCGCGGATCTGGTTGCGCGAGTTGAGAACCTGATCCTCGGCGGGGATACTCAAGGTGTAGCCAAGGGCACGACCACGGCTGATGATGGTGATCTTATGCACGGGATCGGCCAGGGGCAGAAGATGGCCAACCAAAGCATGGCCGCTTTCGTGGTAGGCCAAAGTCTTGCGGGTGGACTCGGAGAGGATGCGGCCCTTACGCTCGGGGCCGGCGATAACGCGCTCCATGGAGTCCTGAACTTCTTTGTTGGTGATGATCTTCTGGCCACGGCGAGCCGCAAGCAAGGCGGACTCGTTAAGAAGGTTGGCCAGCTCGGCACCGCTGAAGCCCGGGGTCAGGGAAGCAAGCGAATCCAAGTCGACGTCGGAGGCCATGGGTTTGTTGGCGGCATGGACGTCCAGGATGCGGCGGCGACCCTTGAGATCGGGGTTGTCCACCACGATCTGACGGTCGAAGCGGCCCGGGCGCAGAAGCGCAGGGTCAAGGACGTCGGAGCGGTTGGTGGCCGCGATCAAAATAACGGAGTCGTTGGTCTCGAAGCCGTCCATCTCGACGAGCAGCTGGTTCAGGGTCTGCTCGCGCTCGTCGTGACCGCCGCCCAGACCGGCGCCACGCTGGCGACCGACGGCGTCGATCTCGTCGATGAAGATGATCGAGGGGGCGTTTTCCTTAGCTTCCTTGAACAGGTCGCGCACACGGGAAGCGCCGACGCCGACGTACATCTCGACGAAGTCGGAACCGGAAATGCTGAAGAAGGGAACGCCGGCCTCGCCTGCGACCGCGCGTGCAAGCAGGGTCTTACCGGTGCCCGGAGGGCCCACCAGCAAGCAGCCGCGGGGCACCTTGGCACCCATGGCCTGGTATTTGGCGGGGTTGGCCAGGAAGTCCTTGATTTCCTGCATCTCCTCGACGGCCTCGTCGACGCCGGCGACGTCGGCGAACTTAACGTCGGGATGCTCCTGGATCATCTTCTTGGCCTTGTTCTTGCCGAACTGCATCTGAGAGCCGTTTGCCTTGCTCATCTGCGTGAAGAAGTAGATAAGCAGGCCGAAGATCAAGATCATCGGCAGAACGCTCAAAAGAATGGAACCCCAGGGGCTGGCCAAAGTCTGGCTGTACTGAATCTCGGAATGAGCGGCCATCAAAGTGTCGAGCGAGTTCTGGCCGACCCAAACGCAGGTGAAGTTGTGCTTGTCGCCCAGGTCCTTAACCTGCAGGACGCTGGTTTCGATGGTGGCCAGGCGCTTGCCGTCGGAGCCCTTCTGGGAACCGAGGGCGGCGTTCAGGGCATCGAAGCCGGTGTTGAAAGCACCGGAGATGGAGGCGCCTGCGGTGTTGGCGGGATAGTAAACGCCCGAGATGGTCTCGGCGCCGGTGTCGTAGACGACCGACTCAACGCGGCCCTGATCGACCGCCTGCATGAACTCGGACGAAACGAGCGAGTCGGTTTCGGAGATCCCGTTGTTCGTGCCCATGGAGCGAGACATCATCGTCATGAAGAAAATGGCGATCAACAGGAAAATGACTCCCGTTGCGATGCTCGAGCGCACGTTAGGCGTCTTGCGGTTTTTATTTTTCTTTGGCATGAAGTTCCTTACTGCTTTGCCAGTGGTGACAGCTGTTGGCGGCTAGTGCGTACGGCGGCAAGCGCTAATCCTGGATGATCCCATCTTTCAGAATGCCGATGTAGGGCAGGTTGCGATAGCGCTCGTTGTAGTCGAGGCCGTAACCCACGATGAACTCGTCGGGGCACTCGAAGCCCACGTAGCGGCACTTGATGTCGGCCTGAAGGCGCGTCTTCTTGCGCAGAAGCGTTGCCACCTCGATGGAGGCGGGGTTGCGCGACTTAAGGTAGTTGATCAGATAGCGCAAGGTCAGGCCCGAATCGAGGATGTCCTCGGCGATAAGGACATGCTTGCCCTCGATCTGCGAGGTGAGGTCCTTCAAGATGCGCACGACGCCGGAGCTTTTAGCGCCGTTGCCGTAGGACGAAACGGCCATGTAGTCCATTTCGATGGGGCATTTGATCTCGCGTGCCAGGTCGGACATGAAAATCGCGGCACCGCGCAGAACGCTGATGAGGACAACCGTCTGACCTTCGTAATCCTTGGTAACCTGCGCGCCCATCTCGGCAACGCGGTTGCGGATTTCCTCCTCGGTGAACAAAACCTCTTTGAGATGCGGATGCATATCTTGCACAGGCTATCTTCCTTCAAAACGTGCGTTGAGCGCGCCTGGCGCCCAACAATAAGTAGGTAAGTTGCCAGTGTATCAAAATCAATTGCGCCACCCACGTACCTAAACGCATATGGGCGGCGATTTCAATCAATCTCCACTGTCTGAATAATGGACGGGGCAAAAGCGTGGCGAGCCGAAGCGGGGCTATAAGGCCTGCGCGCCCGAGAGAATCCTAAGGGATGTCGAGCTCGATCACGCCCGTCTGGATGTCGGGGAAGGCCTCGATCAGGCGAGCAACCGGCAGGCCGACGATGTTGTTGTAGTCGCCTTCGTGATGGTCGACCAACGCCGCGCCCTTGCCCTGGATGGCATAAGCGCCCGCCTTGTCGATGGTCTCGCCGGTGGCGACGTAGCGCTTGATCTCCTCGTCGGTAAGATCCTTGAAGGTCACCTTGCTGGTTTCGTGGAAACTCCTAAAGCCCATGGAAACGCTGCCCTCAGGCTGCTCCTTGGTTGGCTCGCCGAGCATGACCAGCCAAACGGACACACCGGTGATCACCTCGTGGGTGCGCCCGGAAAGCTTGCGCAGCATCTCGCGCGCATGGTCGGCTGAATAGGGCTTCCCCATCATCTCACCGTCGAGGACGACCGTCGTGTCGGCGCCGATGATTAGTCCGGCACCCGTGGGGTTGGTTGCAAGGATGTCCTGAACAACGGCGCCGGCCTTGCGCTCGGCAAGCTTCTTTACCGCCGCGGCGGGGTCGCGCATGTCGTCAGGATCCAGGCTCTCGTCCACTTCTTGCGAGGGGCGATACACCGTGAATTTGATGCCGGCCTCCTCCAAAAGCTGCTTGCGGCGCGGGCTACCGGATGCAAGAACGACGTTTAAGGGCATCTGCTGAACTGCCACGAAATCTCCTTTCAGGAAATGTTATTCAGTGCGCTTGCGACGAGCGCGGAAACGGCTCATCGGCTCGATGAGCACGCCTGATTTGTTGGCACTGAGCGCTAGGTCTCCCTGAATATTAGCCACAAAGCCACCGCGAGGGGCGCCGCTTTCGTCAAATGAGGAAAGCACCGTCTCAATGGTCGCGGCGTCTATCCTGGCTTCGGCGCCCAGGAAGGTCTGCAAAACCGCGCGCACCACCCTGCGCTTGATGACCACATGCTCGGCTCCGAACTCGGGCATCAGGCGCGCAGCAATCACGGTGGTGTCGGGGCCGGGCTCGTCGATAAGCTCGACCTGCTGGGAAAAGACCTCACGCGCCTGGGCGTCGAGGAAATCGTCTTCGTCGGCAATCAGGTTCATCGTGCGCGTAAGCGTGTCGAGCAAACGAGGGTTGTGGCGCTCGCAACTTGGCACCACACGGGCGCGCACGTAGGCGCGAAAGCGATCCAGGTGCGCGTTCGTCGCATCCTCGCGCCACAGAAAACCTTCGGCGTCGCGGCAGACGGGCTCACCGGATTCGGCGCGTTCATGCAGGTAATCGCGCAAGGCCTCGCGCGAAACGTCCAGCAGGGGGCGCACGATAGGGCCGTTGGCATAGAGCATCGAGCGAAAGCCGCCGGGGCCCGTCCCCTTGATGGAGCGCATGTAGAAGTTCTCGACGCGATCGTTTTGGGTATGCGCGGTAAAGATGCGCCCCTCGGACACAGGAGCGCCGGCGTTGCGGCATAGGCTCTCGAGCGCCTCGTGCGCAGCCAGGTAGCGCTGCTCGCGGCCAATCGCCTCGACGTTGCCACCTGTTGCTTCGGCCAACTGAGCCACATCTATCCGGCAGGTGAAGCAGGGCAGGCCGAGCATCCCGCACAGCTCTTCCACGAAGGCTTGATCGGCATCGGCGTCGTCGCCGCGCAGCATATGGTTCACGTGCAGCACCGCCAGGCTCCCCAGCTCCCCGCTCTGGCGCAAATCGGCCATAAGATAGGCAAGCGCCGTAGAGTCGGAGCCACCCGAAACCATTAAAACCGCAGGTGCATCCTTATTTATGAGAGAGCGTTCGCGTATGGTTCGCTTGATGGTGTTTATCATTCAATAGCCCCCTTCAGGCTGATTTCTCCCTTGAAACCGTAACATGTTCTTGATAGAAAAGAGACGGCAGCGATGCCGCTAACACAGCCTCGTCATAAGGAGCGTACCCATGAATTTCGTCCTTCGAATCTTAGGGATATTCGTTGCGGTTATGGTCTGCGTGTACCTTTTGCCGGGCATCACGCTTGTCCCTGGCGAATCGCAAGTCGTGTCGGTGGGCATCATCGCCCTCATCATCGCTGTGCTCAATTGCACGATCAAACCGATCCTGCAATTCCTTGGAACGCCGATAACCATCATCAGCCTTGGCATTTTCTATCTGGTTATCAACGCTCTGCTTCTTTATCTGGCGGCGGCAATCGGCAACTCGGTGTTCAACACCGGCTTTTACATCAGCAACTTCGCCGATGCCTTCGTCGGGGCGATCATCATCTCGATCGTCTCGAGCATCATGAACGCCATCACCGGCGCAAACGACTAAACACCCACAACGCCTGAAGGCTGGACGCTCAATTGAAGAAGTGCGTTCCCGCTTGCAATCCCAACTAACAAGCAACGGTTACCATCATGCAAGAAACCCCCATCGACATACCGAAGAAAAAACGCGGACGACCTCGCAAATCAGGGGGCGATACCACTCTTCGCGAGGAAGTCATCCTCTCGAGCGCGCTTGATCTGTTCCAAAGCCAAGGCTTCCAAAAAACGTCCATGACCCAGATTGCCCATGCCGCCGGGATGGATCAATCTTCCCTGTACTACCATTTTGACTCGAAAGAAGCGCTGGTCGACCGCCTGTACAACTTCGACCATGTCAAAGACAGATTCGCGCGTCTGGACAACGCCGACATCGATAGCGCGCTCAAGCTTTACCTGCTGATCGTCTACGACCTTATTTCCAAGTGCGATCTGCCCTTCGACTTCTTCGAATTCGAATACGTCGCCACCGACAAGCCTAGCGCCTTGCCCGGGCTCTTCGAGGCCTACCGGGTGTTTTACCATTGCCTGATCAACACGATTTCCCAAGGCGTCGAAAGCAAGCTGTTCTTCGAGTGCGACCCTCACATGCAAGCGGTCAACATCTTGTCGGTTAACGAGGGTCTGCAGCATCATTACCACGCCAAGGGCAGAGGACAGTTGATCCTGGAAACGGCCGGCTACACCGCGAAAAATCTTTCGCCCGAGGAAATTGGCGAGGGAAGCGCGCGCCTTGTGCTTTCGAAAATGTGCGTGGAGCGCCCCGATTTCAACGATCTGAAGACGCGCGGACACGAAGTCGCCCTGGCCGAGCAGCTAATGCACAAGGCAAGCTACTTCTCGTCGCGCTCATAGGGAATCTTTCCAGCCTCGCCGGAAGCGCATGGGTTTTCGGCTTTCGCCCGAGCTGCCAAGCGGTCGGCCTTAAGCCTTCGGTTTCGGGCCTTTGATTTTTAGCGCTTGATTTTTGACGTTCGGTTGTAGGCGTTCGAGCCCTAGCGCCAAAGGCGCGAAATCTCAAGCTCGGCGAAATTGCCTATATGCACGTCGGGGGCAAGCTCGCCCAAGCCTTCAAGCTCGGCGGATGCGCTTTCTCCCCCGCCAGTGACGCCCACAACCTGGTAGCCGGCACGCTTGAGCGTCGCCATAGCATAGGAAGAATCCTCAAAACCCCAGGTAGCTTCTTTATCGGTGCCCATGAGCTCGAGCGCGTGGTTGTACACAAGGGGCTCGCGCTTGGTGGTGCCCAAGTCGTCAACCGAGACAATAGCGCTGAAATACTCGCTCACACCGGCAGCGCCGAGGCCCGCCTTAAGATAGCTCGCCGGCGACGAGGAGGCGATGCTCATGGTGATTCCCGCACGCGCACAGGCCTCCAGGAATTCGGCGGCGCCCGGAAGAAGCTCGGCGCGCGCGTACTCGGCAAGCAGGTATTCGTCCATCAGCGACAAGGCATGGCGCACGCTTTTGCCCAAGCCTTGGGTCTCATGGAACCAGCGGGCAGTTTCCTCGATGGTGAAGGTGACGAGCAAAGCCCGGTCGTCCTCGGTCACCTGGCCGTCGCATAAACCGCAGAGGTAGCCCTCCATGCCCCGCCAAGCGGGGATGGAGTCGAGCAGCGTGCCATCGCAATCGAAGATCGCACCGGGCTTCATCGTCATAGCTTTTCGTTTTCCTTTGGCAGGCCGTTGCAGCTACCGCTGCTCGTCATAGGCCTTTTTCAGGGCGGCGAATGCGGGCAGGGAGTTCTCGATGGTCTCACGCGCGATGCAGTAGCTCAGACGGAACCAGCCCTTGCCGCCGAAACCGTCGGAGGGGCAGAACAAAAGCTCGAAATCCTTGGCGCGCTCGCTGAAGGCCTTGGCGTCGGGCTCGAGCGCCTTAACCCACAGGTAGAAAGCTCCGTCGGGCTCGACGAACTCATAGCCCAGCTCGGAGAGGCCCTGGGTCAGGATCTCACGGTTGACGCGATAAGCCTCGACGTCGGAGGGAAGCTCGATGCATTCCTGAAGCACGCGCTGCCACAAAGCGCTGCAGCAGATGTAGCCCAAAGAACGGCCGGCGCCTTGGATGGCGAAGGTGGTTTCCTCGGGGTTGTCCATCAAATCGGACACATAGATGAAGCCCAGACGCTCGCCGGGAAGGCTCAAAGTCTTCGAGTAGCTGTAGCACAGGATGGTGCGCGCGTAGATGGCGGGGACGAAGGGAACTTCCTTGCCGTAGGTGATGGCGCGGTAGGGCTCGTCGGAGATCAGGTAGATCTTGGTACCGAACTCCTCTTCCTTCTTACGCATGGCTTCGGCCAGACACTCAAGGCTCTCGCGCGTGTAGACGGCACCCACAGGGTTGTTGGGGCTGTTCACCACGATGGCTGCCGTCTTAGGGGTGATGGCCGCCTCGATGGCAGGCACGTCAAGCTGGAAGCTTGGCTCCAGGCAGGGCACCTCGACGATGGAGGCTCCGGCCGCCTCGACCCAGGTCTTGTACTCGGTGAAGTACGGGGAAGGAACGATGACCTCCTCGCCCGGGGAGGCAACGGCCTTGAAGGAAATAGCCAAGGAAGACGATGCGCCTGAGGTGATGTAAACCTGGTCGGGCTTGGCCTCGATGGGGAAATGGCGCTTCAGGTGTTCGGCCACCGCAACACGCGTCTCCCAGGAGCCGGGGCTGGGGGTGTAGCTATGCAACGCCACGGGGTCTTCCTCAAGAAGGCGGCGGATGCAATCGTTCACCTCTTCGGGGGCGGGAACGCTCGGGTTGCCGATGCTGAAGTCGAAAACTTTATCTTCGCCGATCTCGGCCTTACGCTGAAGGCCGTAGGCGAACAAAGCGCGGATGTCGTTGGGGGCGCTGCCCAGGTCGATGCATTTCTGGTTGAGCATAGGTTCTTCTTTCCATAATGTCCAAGCCGGACCGAGATCCTAGGCAAACCGCCAATGGGGCGCTCATATTGCGCCGTACCAAAAGCTTAAGGCCACGCATAAGCCAAAGCCGCAGGAAACGTCGCCGTTGCTGCAACTTTGATTGAGCGCAACGCCGCATCAAGCACCTTGGAAACGCGGCCGAGAAGCCTCCTTAGCACGGAGCCTAGGTATCGGTCTTCACGATTTGACTCCCCATTATCCGCCTTCCCCTGCGTTTGGCGCGCAAAAAATGCAAGCGGCACATAAATAAGGGTGGTATCATTTTCCGCACGTTGCGAGTGCGATAATTCCCTGCCAACAAGCGACGCCCTTGGCGTTTTCGCACAGTAGGCAGCAGCTACAAGCCCTATGGCTTGGCGGCGCGCAGGCAACGTTTCGGTATGTAGACGAAAGCAGCCACATACCTCACCCGTTGCTTGACCCTCCCCCACTCGGGTCAAGTAAAAGAAAGGCGTTCTCTATCGTTCAAGGGAGCGCCTTTCGCCTTTTCAACGGTGCAGGCTCTTTTGCGGGAATCTTTCCTTTTCGGCGTTGCGCCCCTTTTCAACGCGCATCTTTTTCCCGTTGCCTTTTTCCGTTGCCGCAAAAGGCCCAATCTGTTAGGA
>CAVBOO010000014.1:0-2231 GCA_963597045.1 bacterium
CATGAGGGCTGGGAGGGCCAGGCAATCGTTGCTCTGCTGCTCCTCTCCGGTACGCTGGAGTCCTGCGCATCTGCTGGTCAGCTGGTCGGTAAGATCCTCGTTGGTATCATCGAGTCTCGCTCCCTGCTTGCTGCTCAGATCATGGGCGTTTGCGGCGGCGTTCTTGGCCTGTTCATGATTTGGCAGTTCCCCAAGATGCTGGGCGAGGGCGGCATCTACCTGATGTTCGCTGGTGGCGCTGTTTACGGTTTGATGTACGCCTGCTCCACTGCAATGCTTCCCTTCCTTGTTCGCGAGTGCTTCGGCGGCAAGGAATACGACCGCATCTACTCCATCCAGGTTGCTCTGTTCAACCTGCTCGGCGGCTTCGGTGCTACTGCATGGGCCATCCTTATGCAGACCTACGGCTGGGATGCTTTCTTCGAGTTCGCAATTGCCGAAATCGTTGTTACCTTCATCCTGATCGCCTACACCGGCATCGCTGCTTACAAGAAGCGCGAGCAGACTTGGTACGTCTCCGACACCAAGCTGGCTCACGAGGCCTAAGAACAATGGTGTGCGCGTAGAGGGGAACGCGCACCTGTAAAGCCGAAACCCCATAGTCGGCTTTGAGCCCGGGAGTGTGAAAGCTCCCGGGCTTTTCTTTGCTCAGGCCGTGCAGGTTTATTGAACCTAATTCGGAAATTTTGTACTGGTGACCTCGCGTTTTGTGAATCTGCACTAAAAAATGAACTTGTTCAAATTTCTTGAGCAGAGTGCAATTCAAGCAAACAGATACAGCCTATAGGCTTGGTTATCCTGATTAGGACATGTGGCGGGTAAACAGACGAGAGGGAACGTCTGCCGCCTTAAACACCATCGTTTTGTTGGGAAGTTTTCTCATGTTCTAAGGAGGAGTCATGACTGAGAAAATTGAAAGGCAGGGGATGACTTGGCATCATTTCGGTGTCGTTATCACCTGTATGGTCGCATTGTTTACGTGCGTGGCGATGATCTTCATCTGCGCGGGCCTTTGCTACCGTCCCGTGGCAGCTCACTTCGGCTGCCAGGTTTCCGATGTTTCGTTCTACATCACCTGCGTCTACATCGGATCCACCATCGCGCCGATTCCGGCTTCTTGGCTGTTCGAGCGCATCAATCCGCGCATCTTCTTCACGGGCGCGTTGGTTCTTACTTCGGTTCCTTACTTCTTCAATAGTATGTGGCCGAGCGTTCAGTGCATGTGGGCTGCCGGCATCGTCATCGGCATCGGCCTGGCAATTCTTGAGTACACCATGACCGCGGGCATGCTTTCCCGCTGGTTCCACACGAACTACGGCACCGCAATCGGCGTTTCCTTCGCATGCACCGGTGCTGGCGGCATCGTGTGGAATCTCGTTGGTCAGCATCTTCTGGGCGCCGATCTTTCCGGCTGGCCTCAGATTTACCAGTACTATGCAGTCATCATGTTCTTCGCAACCTTGATCTGCATCTGGGCCTTCCTTGATCGTACCCCCGAGAAGGTCGGTCTTCTGCCCTACGGCATGCCCCTGGCTGCCGAGGAAGCTGCGGAAGAGGAGTCCCTTGAGGCTCCCGAGGAGCCCGGTTTCACGCTGAAGGAAGCTCTGCACCAGCCCTTCTACTGGACCATGATGCTCGGCTGCGGCTGCCTGAACATCGTCACCACGCTGTCTCAGCTGTTCGCAACCTACGTTCAGTTCTTGGGTAACGAGGGCTGGGAAGGCCAGGCAATCGTTGCCCTGCTGCTGCTTTCCGGCACCTTGGAGTCCTTCGCATCCGCTGGTCAGATGATCGGTAAGGTTCTCGTTGGTATCATCGAGTCCCACTCCCTGCTCGCTGCTCAGATCATGGGCGTTTGCGGTGGCGTTACCGGCCTGCTTCTTATTTGGCAGATGCCCAAGATCTTCGGCGAGGCTGGCGTTTGGCCCATGTTCTTCGGCGGCGCGCTGTACGGCTTGATGTACGCCTGCTCAACGGCGATGATCCCGTTCTTGATCAAGGAATGCTTCGGCGGTAAGGACTACGACCGCATCTACTCCATCCAGGTTTGCCTGTACAACCTGCTCGGCGGCTTCGGCGCCACCGGTTGGGCCATCCTCATGCAGACCTACGGCTGGGACGCGTTCTTCATGTTCTCGCTGGCAGAGGTTGTTCTGACCTTCGTCCTGATTGCCTACACTGGTATCGCTGCCTATAAGAAGCGCGAGAAGACTTGGTACGTTTCGGACGCC
>CAVBOO010000014.1:2757-5013 GCA_963597045.1 bacterium
TGGTGAAGCTGATGAACTCGGGGCTGCGGACGTACTCGGCGGGGAAGCTGATCTCGATGCCGGTGTCGGTACGGATCTTCTGGGTGCGCGCAACGCGCTTCACCACTTCCTTCTCGACACTGACTTGCTGGGGAAGCTCGCGTTCCTGCGCATATTCGCGGATGGTTTCGCGCGGGGCGGCTTGATCGCCGAAAACCTCGTCTGCCATTTCGTCGATGTCGAAGTCGCGCGAATCGCGTGCGCATTCGGTGACGTAGTCCTTGACGCGCGCGGTGGCCACGGCGGGGTTGGCGCCGTATTCCTGAGCAACTTCCTCGACGATCTGCACGGCGGTGCTCACGATTTCCTTGGTGGACGCCTTAGACGAGCACTGCAGTAGCCCGTCGGGGATAAGGTAGGTTTCTTGTCCTGCGATAACGCGCCTCTTGTCGACGAATAGCACCTCCTGGGAACGCAGGTCGATGACGGCGGCGGACTGAACTTTTTGGCTGGGGTTGGGCAGGATGGCGAAGTGGCGAGAAATGGTGTTCTCGGTGCCGGTTTCGCCAACGAAGAGATCGTGCATGTAGGCCTGCTTGCTCTCAAGCAGGATGATGGCGAAGTAGCGCTTGTTCATTTGGGCGAGGATGTCGGAGGCGTCGCCGAAGCGCGCGGTGTCGCTCTCGCTTGCGCTGGCGGCAGCGGCGGTGGTGGCGGTATCGGGGGAGTCGGCTGAAGTGCCCACGGAGCCCTCTTCATCCCAAGAGGCCGCCTCTTCTTCCAAGGGCGAAGCTTCGTCGGAAGAAGAGGAAGCGGGCTCATTGTCCCAGGGGGCGGTGTCCGAATCGCTTGCGGCATCAAGGCTGTCAGGCGCGGCCTCCATCTTGGGTTCGACCTCGAAATCGACCACCAGGACGTCGCAAGATGGAGTCTTTTCCATGTGGCCGAGCTCGCCCGCCAGGAATTCGGCGATCTGCTGGCTTAGGCCCGCGAAGTCGCGCTCACCGGCGTGGTAGGCGCGCAGTTCGGGCGCGAACAGGCTCTCGGGGCTGAACTCGCCATGCTTGTTATCGAGGTTGTTCAGGCATTTGTTCGCGAGGCTCTGCACGTACTTCTTGGCGTTTTTGTTGTGAAGGTCGATCTCGGTTTGCGCAAAGGCGTTTTCGCAGGAAACGAAGTCGAAAGCATGAAGTATCGCGTGGTTAATTTTCATGAAGGTCCTAGGGCTGTGATAGCTTTGTTTCTCGGCAAACTAGGATAGCAAAGGAACGCGCGATCGGAGGCAGCGGCAAAGTGGCGAATATCGAAACGGCATCGGTGAAGAAAGGCGAGCTTTCGCGTGGATTCGCGGCTTTGATGGTGTTCTCGGGCGGGGCATGCTACGGCGCTAACGCAAGCTGCTACAAGCTTGCTTATGGCCTGGGATTCTCGTCGGCCCAGATGATGACGGCCCAGATTTGGTTCGCGACGCTCACCTTCGGCATTGCCTTTTTGATCAGTCGCGCATTTGGTCGCCGTTGGACGAAGCTGAGCGCCCGCGACATGGCCAAGCTCGTTTTCCTGGGTGCTTTAAGCGCCACGACAACCATTTTGTATTGCTATGCGATGAGTGTTTTGCCGGTGCCTTTTGCGCTCACCTTGCTTTTTCAGTTTACGTGGCTTGGCACGGTTATTCAGGTGACCATGACGCGCCGAGCGCCTTCGTTTGCGCAGGTTGCCTCGGCCCTGCTTGTGGTTGCGGGCACGGTTTTTGCAAGCGGGCTTTACGAAAGCGGCATCTCGAGCTTTGATGCCCTGGGAATCGTTTGCGGGCTGCTTGCGGCGCTCAGCTGCGCCTTGTTCGTGACTTTGTCTGGCAAGTTGCGCGTTGATTGCTCCGATTCCCAGCGAGGCTTGCTTGTATGCCTGGGCGCTTTCGTTATAAGTTTTTTCGTGTGCCCGGATTTTGGCCCGTCCGGGGTTTTGCTTGACGGGATAGCGATATTCGGGCTGGTGACGGGCGCAATCGGTTTTGTGATGCCGGTGTTTTTGTTCGGCATCGCGACGCCTCATTTGCCGGCGGGCATCAACACCATCCTGGCCGCGTCCGAGCTTCCTGCCGGCTTGCTGGTGGCTATGCTTGTCCTCTCTACGCCTATAACCGGTATTCAATGGGCTGGTGTGGCGGTGATTCTTCTGGGCGTGTGCGTGTCGCAGTTGAAGCTGAAGAAGAGCGTGAGCTAGGGGCGAACATGGATGATTCGAATAAAGACTCGGCGGCTGCCGAGGGAGCGCTGG
>CAVBOO010000014.1:5145-11921 GCA_963597045.1 bacterium
ACCTTGCCCGCGAGGGCTCGGCTTTGAGCCAGG
This sequence comes from bacterium, assembly GCA_963597045.1. GTDB lineage: Bacteria > Actinomycetota > Coriobacteriia > Coriobacteriales > Eggerthellaceae > Anaerotardibacter. The sequence goes on from CAVBOO010000014.1 coordinate 5,179, forward strand.
CCCTGGATATATCGCGCTATGCCGTTTCCTGCGGCTTCGAGTGGCGCGACGTGCAGGGCGTTTGGGAAAAGGTCTACGAAGAGATCGATGAGTTCAAGGAAGCCACCACTTTCCACGATAAGGAGCTTGAGTTCGGCGACATCCTCTTCAGCTTGGTGAACGTGGCTCGCTGGAGCGGCGTGGACCCTGAGGCAGCGCTGCTCGCCACCTGCGAGAAGTTCCGCGACCGCTGGTCTTCGATGGAGGCCGAGGCAAAGGAAAAGGGCCAGGCACTCGATGCGCTTGGCCCTGAGAAGCTGATGGAGCTTTGGAAAAACGCTAAGCGTCTTGAGCTGGGCTCTGATCAGCGGAATTCGTAGCTTCGTTCTTTGCGGAACTTGCGCCAACGGGCTTGCCCGAGTTCTCGCTTAGGTTTGCGGGGGCAGGACGCATTTCATGCTCAAGGCCGGCCGATGTCGAAGCGACGGGCTCGGCGTCCTCTTCGGGGTTGCGGGGCAGCACCAGGTTAAGCACCAGCGCCACTGCGAAGGTGAGGGCGATGCTGTTGTTGACGAAGATGTTCTGCACCATCTCGGGGAAGTTCACGAAGATGGCGCCTACCTGCGAAAAGCCGACGCCGATAGCAAGGGAGGTCGCGGCGATGGTGATGTTGCGCTGGGTGAAGCCCGCTGCGGCGATCATCTGAAAACCGCTGGTGACGATGGTGCCGAACATCATGATGGTGCAGCCGCCGAGGACCGCGCTTGGCACCGAGTTGAACACAGCGCTGATAGCGGGCACGAAGGCTGCAACGATAAGGACGCAGGCGCCGCAGGCGATCGCCTTGCGGTTGACGACGTGGGTCATGCCGATAAGGCCGATGTTCTGGGCGAACGAGGTCAAAGGGGTGCAGCCAAGGCCGCCCGCGATGGCGCTGGTGAAGCCGTCGGCGGAAACCGCGCCGCAAACCTCGCGGTCGGTGGCAAGACGGTTGAAGCCAACGCGCGCGATGGCGCCGGTGTCGCCGATGGTCTCGGCGGCGCTCACCAGGAACAAAAGCGTGACCGAGATGATGGCGTCAATCCTGAACTCGGGCGTGAAGGGCATGATGGACGGAAGCGCCACAATCTGGATGCCTTCGAAAGCCGAGAAGTCGACGTGCCCCATAAGAAGCGCGACGATATAGCCTGCGACCAGGCCGAACAAAACGGAGAGCTGCTTGGCGCTTCCTTTGATGAGGTGCTGGAAGGCCAGGCAGGCGATGAGCGAGAAGGTGCCGAGGAACAGATTCTCGGGCGAGGCGAAATCGGCAGCGCCCGAGCCGCCGGCGAAGGTCTCGGCGCCGGTGGAGAGCAGCGAGAAGCCGATGGAGGTAACCACGACCGCCGAAACGGTCGGGCCGATGAAACGGTACCAGTAGCGCGCGAACAAGCCGAGCACACCCTCGATGCAGCCGCCCACGATGACGGCGCCCGCCACGGCCCCGAAGCCGTAAGTTGCCGCAATGCCGCTCAAAACGGTGACGAAGGTGAAGCTCACGCCCATGACGATGGGCATTTTCGCGCCGATGCGCCAGACGCCGAACAGCTGGATAAGGGTGCCGATGCCCGCGGCGAGCATGGCGCTTTGGATCAGGATCCCCGATTCCGTGGTGCCGACGCCGGCGGCCGCGCAGATGATGACGATGGGTGCCAGGTTGGACACGAACATGGAAAGCACATGCTGCAGGCCGTAGGGGAATGCAGCGGCAACGGAAACCTTTCCGGTCCAGCTGGAGAGGTTTTGGGTTAGTTCGGAATTCGTATTGCTCATCGGCGGAACTCGATTTCACCCGTGCTTGCGTCCATGGACTCGACGATAGCCAGGGAGTTCACGGCAAAGCCGCGCTCGCGCAGCGCGTCACCGCCACCTTGGTAGCCCTTCTCGATGGCGATGCCGATGCCTTCGATCGTGGCGCCTGCGCCCTCGCAAATCTCGATCAGACCGTTCATGGCGCAGCCGTTGGCCATGAAGTCGTCGATGATGAGCACATGGTCGTTTTCGTCCAAAAACTTCTTGGAAACGATGACGTCGGAGTCGGTCTTATGCGTGAAGGAGTGCACGCGTGCGCAGTAGACGGAGCCATCGATGTTGATGGACTTGCTCTTCTTGGCGAAAAGCACGGGCACATCGAACACCAGGCCCGCGATGGCGGCGATGCCGATGCCGCTTGCCTCGATGGTGAGGATCTTGTTGATGGGCTTGTCTGAAAAATCAGCACGCCACTGCTCGGCCATTTCCTTCAGAAGCGTGACATCCATACGGTGGTTCAAGAACCCATCCACCTTAAGAACGTTGCCTTCTTTGACTATGCCATCTTGGCGGATGCGTTGCTCGAGCAATTCCATGGAGGACCCTTCGTTTTGCGGTTGAAAATGCTTAATAGTCGAATTGTAGGCTGCGAGCTATCCCTAATAAAGTGAAATTCCCTGAAATTATCGCTTATGTGGCCGGGGTGCTTTGTGCTTAAATGAAAGAGCCTTAATCACCAGCAAAGTCGCATCAACCTATATGAAGCGCTCGTAGCGAGTCTACGGGCGCTTTTTTCGTGTGCTTTCGGTGCTTGGCCCGCTTCCGCTTCGGCGGGTCTTAAACATGAAGAAAGGATTGAATCTCACGTGACTCAAAACAAAACCATGCCCAAAGCTCGAGTACAGGTTGCCCACCCCTACCTATGTTTGATGGGCCTTTACCTGGGCGGCTTCACCGGAATGTATTCCGAAACCGCCTTGAACATCGCTCTGCCGCAGCTTTCGGCAAGCTTCGGGGTGGAAATCACCCTTACCCAGTGGCTGGTCGTGGGTTACATGCTGGCCATCGGCGTCGTTCTGCCCTTCTCCAGCTTGTTGATGAAGTGGTTCAGCGCCCGCAAGATCACCACTTTCGCGCTGAGCGCATTTTTGGTTGGCTCTCTGATCAGCGCTTTCGCACCGGGCTTTGCGATATGCCTGACGGGCCGCATTATCCAGGGCGTCGGCACCGGATTGGTGTTGCCCTTGATGTTCGCCATGGTTCTGGAGGTCTTTCCTCCTCATAAGATCGGTTCCGCCATGGGCATCAACGCGCTCATCATCATGTTCGCCTCTGCAATCGGCACGACCCTTGCCGGAATCATCGTCGACGCGTTTTCGTGGCGCTTCGTATTTTTGAGCTTTGCCCTGCTTTTGCTTGTTGGCCTGTTTTTCACGCTAAAATTCCAGGTGAGCCCCTACGAACTCACCAAGCCGCGCATCGACGTGGTTTCGGTTGTCGCCTCCGTGCTCGGCTTCGGCGGAATCGTTTTGGGTATGGGTTTGGCCAGCCTGCTTGGCTGGGTTTCGGTGCCCACCGACGCTTCCCTGATTGTCGGCGTGATTGCGCTGGTAATCTACGTTCGTCGTCAGCTGGGGCTCGAGGTTCCCATCATCGACCTGCGCATTTTCACTTATCCGGGGTTCCTGTTCGGCGCGTTGTGCGTCACCTTGAACTTCGGCATCATTTTGTCGGCGCTCTACATCCTGCCGCAGTTCTACCAGAACTCCATGCTTTTGGCGGTTAGCGTTGCCGGCTTGGTCATGCTGCCCGGCGGTATCGTCAACGCCCTGGTGAGCATGGTTTCCGGCCGCATTTACGATGCGATCGGTGCGCGCATCCCCGCGCTTGCAGGTTTTGCACTGACGGCCGTTGCTGTTGCGCTTCTGACGACTGCAACGCCAGATACGCCTCTTGTATTCGTCGTGTGCTGCCATATTGTGGCGATGATCGGCATTCCTTTGGCCATGTCTCCCTGTCAGACTCATGCGCTGGCTTCTTTGCCTCCTCGCTATTCGACCGACGGATCCACCATGCTCAACACCTTGCAGCAGGTTTTCGGTGCGGTCTGCACGGCGTTTGCGACCTTCCTGCTTGCCAGCGGCCAGTCCGCGTTCCTGGCTGGTGGCTCGGGCGATTCGTCCTTGGCGTTCGCTCAGGGTTCGCACTGGGGCCTGACCTTTTCCTTGGTGCTTGCCGTGCTGGCCTTCCTGTGCGCTACTCAGCTGAAGAAGCGTGTGGCGGGCGAGCAGGCCGAAGCCGCACCTGAGGCCGAGGCTTCGATCCTTGCTCAGCTTATGAAGACCGATGTGTTCGCGCTTAAAGAGGATGATACCGCTCTGGACGCCTTGCGCCTGTTCACCGAGAAGGGGATCTCCGGCGCGCCCGTTCTTGATGAGGCCGGTTCGCTTGCTGGTTTTGTGAGCGACGGCGACATCATCGGCACGCTCTCAAAGCAAGATCCGCGCTTCAGCTTCTATGCGGTGGTCACCGACCCCGATGCGCGTAAGTTCTCGGATAAGCTGGAGCTGCTCACCTCCCTTACCGTAGGTGAGCTTTCCACCAAGCAGGTGATCTCGGTCGGCCTTTCTTCGAGCATGGACGAGGTGTCCGCCGTTTTGTCGCAGCACCACTTGAAGAAGGCTCCTGTTTTGGCTGACGGCAAGCTCGTTGGCGTTATCAACCGCTCCGACATCACCAACTTCGCGGTTTCCCGCTACGCTCAGCTGGAGGCTTAAGGCCCAGCGCCGCTGGCGATGCTTGGAGCTTCGCGCTCTTTGCAGTGCTTGCCGGGCCTTTCGGGAGGCTTGCGGGTGCCGCAAGCATGCGCAACAGCGCTCGATGCAAAGGCGCAGTCCTCGAAGGGCTGCGCCTTTTTCGTTAGCTATTTAAAGCGTTGACGGATTGGGCGAAGGTCTGGAAGCGGGCCCGGATGAGGGTCGGGATGAGGGCCAGGAAGGGGCTCGGATGAGCCATGCCGTTGGTCGACGGCTGGGACACCGGCCCGGATGAGGGCTTGGAAGAAGGCCCGGATGAGAGCTTAGGCAAACTGCCCGTAGGCTTTTTGGACTTTGCCACCGTGGCTTGCAGTGCCGATCCCGCCGATCTTGTTTTGGTAGGCCTGCGAATCGCCCAGGCTCCAGCTGGTGATGCCGTTTTTGCCGCACCATTTGAACCATCCCTGATGGCCGTAGTTGTAGCCTTGCGCAAGCAGCCCCACGTCGTCCAGGTCGCCGACGTGCGGGTCGCGTCCCAGATATTTTTTGTAGTCAGCGATGCAGAGTGAAAGCTCGTAACAGCCGGCGTAAATCGATGCCTCAGGGGTGCCGCCGCGGATGCCCTTTTGCGCCACGCCCTGGGAGATGATTTTCTTTCCGTCGCCTTCCCAGGCTTGCATGATGTCCTCGCGCACGTCGATGGCCACGTCGCCGCCCGATTCAACCTTGATCATGGCAAGGATGAGGGGGTACCAATCTTGATCTACGTCGTAATAGGCAAGGGCCTCTTTGGCGATGTGGGTCCAGTGCTCGCGGCCCGTTTCGTTTTTGGTGGTTACGTACTCGTTAAACTGCGAGTTCGATGTTTTCTTCTTCGCCGTTGTGCGGTTGGCCTTAGCTTTCGATGCTTCTGACGGGGTGGCCTTAGGGTCGGACAGGATCTGCTCGATGTTGTCTAGGTAGAGCCCGTAGACCGGCGTGTCCGAGGACCAAAGGATGAAGGTCAGCGACATAAGGAAGGCGATAAGCGCGCTGACGCCGATGAGGCGCCGGTTGTGGTGCGCCACCCTGACGGCGTTTCGCTCATGCACGGATGGACGCCGTTGGTGCGGCATCAGGTATCTGCGCGAAACGTGGCTGCGATCGCGTTTGATGTTTCCGGTGCGGGGCATGGCTTTCCTTGCATGAGGGGTCATTGCTTATATTTTCTCTTATTTCCCTATGAAACGGGGCGCAACTGCGAGGAGCGGGGCGGCAAAGCTGAGCTTTTAAGCCCTTGGGGCTTGCGCGGCAGCGGCGGAGAGGATTGTCGCCGAGCCGCATTTCCTCCAGGTTAAAAAGGGAAAACAAAGGGCATTCAGCTGGAGTTTCAAGCAAAAATGAAAGAACTTTGAAATTTCAAAAATTTAGGGGAAAACATATTTGAACGCGTTCATTTTTTGCGTTAGTCTCATGTCCGGGAGGGGCACCTGCCTACGTTTGCCAAGGAGATGCCTGTAATGATGAAGGTACTGAACACGAACGGCTGGATGTACGCCGTCGAGCTCGAGGAGCCCGGTGCAACGCGCCCGGGCAAATACTACGTTGGAACCAAGATCCGTGGCGTTATCAGCGACGATCTTGCTCAGGCGATGAGCACGCAGAGTATCCCCGAGGTGCCCAAGGGCTCAAACGTTCCCGTACCCGAAGATATCCAGGAAGCCATCAAGCGCACCGAGGAAGATCAGGAATCCGCCCTTCAAGGGCGCCTGGCCGAAAGCCAGATGCATGAGCATATTTCCAAACGCCATTCGGAGCGCCTGGCGGTGTGGCCGCGTATTGCCAAGCGCGTTCGCGAGATCTTGAAGCATGGTCGCGACGACGGCACCGCCTCCATCGACGAAATCTACGGGCGTTATCTTTAGTCGCGCGCTGGCTGTGCTTGCTTTGTGTGCGGGTGGGGCGCGGCCCGTTCGACCTTGGGCTATGGAGTACACTTTGTAAGATTGAACTCCAAAGTAGAGGGATGACCCAACACCATGAATCCTGCAATCATCATTCCGACGTACCATTGCCCGACGCTGCGCGAGACCAAAGGCGCCGCGCACGATATCTACGATCACGCCACGCCCATCAACGCTCCTGGCGAGCTGAAGCGCTGCCTTGCGTCCTTGCAGAAGGTCGAGGGCTTGGGGCAGGTGATCCTGCTCGTCGCCGCCGATGCCGAGGTGGCCGAGG
>CAVBOO010000015.1:0-11263 GCA_963597045.1 bacterium
AGAGCGAGGTGCTTGAGCTTTTGGCTCATGGCTACACTGTTGCCTCGATGTCGGAAGCTTTGTTCGTTTCGCCCAATACCACCAAGATGCACGTGCGCAACATCTACACCAAGCTCGACGTGCATGGTCGCCAGGACGTGATCAGCATGGTTGAGCTTGTACGCCAGCAGCTCGCCGAAGAGAGCGCCTAGCCCCGTTTTCGGCCGACCCTTCCTCCAACCCCGTTTCAGGCAAAAGAAAAAGCCAAGCCTCATAGCGAGGCTTGGCTTTTGTGCGTCAGGTTTCGGGAGCTACCGTGCGCTTGGGGCTTACTCCTCGTCGAGCAGACCCTCGGTGATTTCCTCGAGCGTGCGGCCACGGGTCTCGACGCCGAAGATGGCCAGCCAAATGGCCATGAAGATGGCGATGGCGGCATTGACGCCGTACACGCCGACAGCACCGAGTTCGGTGTTGAGCAGGTAGGTGATCCACATGGGGGACACGATGCCCGCAACGCGACCGAAGGCGTTGGCAACGCCTGCGCCGCGGATGCGGCAGGCGGTGGGGAAGGGCTCGGAGAGGTAGATCGCTGCGGTGGTAACCGAGTTGGTGTAGGTGACGCAGCAAACCAGGAAGCCGCAGAACATGACCAGCGTGGTCTGGTCGGCGGGGATGCACGACCAGGCAAAGCCGATCACTGCGATAAGGATGTAGGTCACGATGAGGATGGTCTTGCGGTTGACCTTCTCAACGTAGAAGGTCAAAGCGCCGACGGCCACCGGGATGCCAAGCTGCATGACGACGGTCATCATGGTGGAGTAGGCAACGTCGAAGCCGCGCATGACGAAGATCGTGGGAGTCCAGGTTGCAACCGTGTACACGGCGACATTCATTGCAAAGCAGAGGAACATCGCGGTAAGGGTGCGGGTGATCATCTTCTTGCCGAACAGGAAGCTCCAGGGGAGCTGCTTGACGTCCTCGGCCTCTTCGCGCGCCTTGATCTCCTCGTCGGTCACCTGGGTGACCTCGAGGCCCTTGGCGGCGGTCTTGTCCTCGACGCGCTTCATGATCTTGTCGGCGTCGTCGTTGCGGCCCATCATAGCCAGCCAACGAGGCGACTCGTCAAGGAACAAGAGGCACATGACGGCGACGAACAAGCCCAAGAAGCCGCAGAAGACGAACACTGGGCGCCAGCCTGCGATGGGCAGGATGATCAGGTTCAAAAACGATGCGGCCAAAACGCCGGTGTTGCCGATAAGGCCGACGTAGGACTGGTATTTTCCGCGCTTGCTGGGGGGAGTGAACTCGGTCAGTGCCGAATAGCCAGCGGGGAACGCCGCACCTAGGCCCAAGCCCATGATGAAGCGGCAGGCGATCAGGAATTGCATGTCGGGCGAGAAGGCCGCGGCAAAGCATCCGATGGTGAAGATGGTCGTGCAAACCACGACGGATTTCTTACGGCCGATGCCGTCAGACAGAGCGCCTGCAAGCAGGCCACCGAACAGGTAGCCAACCATGGTGATGGACACGAACAACGAGTTCATTGCAGCGTCGGACCAGCCGGACTGGAGAAGCTGGGCAATGATGGGGCCGCCGATGTTCATGTCGATGGAGTCGCAGAAGGTGACGCCGCCAAGCAGCCACAGGATTTTCTTATGGAAACCGGTGATGGGCAGGCGGTCGATACGAGCGGCAACGCCATGGTAAGACTTTTGCATGGCTTCAGAAGCCATTGGCACCCCTCCTTTCAAATAGTGTTCCGCGCACGGGCGGATCGAACAACCTTGCTCTCCGCGCGCAGCTTGGCTCCCGATCCAATCTGTGGGCGAAGTGCATACCTCTTGCTTCGCGGGACATCGGGATTGCGGGGAGTATCGACAGGCCCGATGCGTCTGATCCGAAAAGGCAAGTCCCGTAAATGTATGAAAAAACCATCCGTGAACATGTGTTTTTCGGTGAAGTGGAACGGCGGGAGGAATGAGCGGGTTCTGAATGAACATGCTCAAAAACGAAGGGTGTGACCTGGGCTTTTATTGTGAACATAAAATCCCAGGTAAACAATAAGTTTTCATTCTTCAAAAAATGTCAAGGTTTTTTTCGGACGATTTCAAGCTTGTTCTCGAAAGGTGATAGCCGAGAGTTTTGTCGGCTTTTGATTTGCGGGTCGGCTGCGGCTTTCGAGCTGTTAGAGTTTGATGCGAAACGATTGCTCGAAGCCTCTCGTGCGTTGAGCTCGATCACGTATGCAAGCAGCAAGACCAACGAAAGCAGGCGCATGTCCAAGAAATCCAATAAGCAAAAGCCCCTTGACAAGCCGCTCAACGACGAGGCTCCCGCAAAACGCGAGCCCTTGGTTGTCTATTACGACGAAAACGGAACCAAGATCGGCGACGACGGTTACCCGATGACCTCTGCACGCAAGCGGATGCATACGGTGTTCAACCTGTGCTTCTTCTGGGGCGTGATCGTTTTGGTGTGGGCCTTGTTCTGCTGCGTCTTCTCCTATTTCCAAAACCAGAGCTACAGCTTTTACGAGCTGGTGGCAACGGGCGGCACCCAGATCAACGGCTGGGATTTAGCCTTCGTGCTGCGTATGGAGGCGCTCTTCGGCCTGTTCTCGGGCGTGCTTTTGTTCCCCTTGAACCTCTTCGGCTTCCACTGGTTCTACGACGGCGACCCTTCCCGAAAGACCAAGGTCATCCTGGCAGTGTTGGGGCTTGCCTCGCTTGCCGTGCTTGTTGCCTTCATCGTGATGATCGGCATGCCGAGCCCCATTTCGCTTGGCAACATCTTGCTGGTGGCGGCCTGCGCCTACTCCATGGGCGCGGTGGTGGCCGAGCGCCCCACGCTCAAAAAGGCAAAGCCCGCTTCCAAAGTGGTTAAGAAGTAGCAAGGAGTCAGTAGCAAGGAAGCGCATCTGGCAAAAGAAGCTCGATAAAAGGAAAGCCCATACGAAGCCCATACGAAGAGAAATCAGGCAAGGTGGAAGTGATAGAGAAACAAGGATCGAAGAGCATTGCCCGACGTGTTGCCGAGGCCATTCCCTTCGTTGCCTTTTTCACCTCGCTCTTCTTCTTTGAGAATTGGGCCTTCGACGTTTCCGACGCCTTGCTGGGCATCGTGTTCTTGTTTTTCGCGCACACGATGGTGTACGAGCCGGGTTTGGCGGCGCGCAATTACGCGCTGCGCTGCGCCTGGTTTTTCCTGATGAGCTTGTGCTCCACCTTGGCGGGGCTGCATCCTGTTGCGATGGTGATCGGCACGGGTGTGTATATGTTCGCGGTGACGGTGATCAACTCCGACGACTACTTGCCGCGTAATCATTTTTGGCTTGGCCTGGGCTTTTTGATGCTGATGGTTTACCCGGTCGAGGTGGATGGCATCGCCACGCGCGTGCTTGCAACGCTGTTCACCATCGCGGTCACCACGGTGTTCGTTTACGTGATGCGCCATATCTTCATGCGCATGGGCGAGCTTGACGTGTTCGAGCGAGACCGCGCCTACATGCGCCGAGCTTTTGACAGCGTGGGTGCCCAGCTCGCCGAGCTTGCCGAGGGGGAGCTTGAACGCCTGAACCGTCATGAGCTTTTCGACTTGGCCCAAAGCTATGCCACGCTCGAATATGGTACGGTGTTCAGGCAAAACGGGCTTTTGTCGGGTCGCCAGGCCTACACCTTCGCGCTGCTTTTGTGCATGGAGCAGGTTGTTTACAACATCAAGGCAGCCGCGGGCAATTACTCGAAGTTCGACGATGAGGAAAAGGCCTACTACCTCGATCTGGCGAAGCTTTTTTACGGCTACGGCGAGGGGCGCATCGGCACGGTGCACCAGATGGCCAACGAGATCGAGGATTTCCTTTTAAGCCATAAACTCAGCGTGCCCGAGCACGACGAGTCGTGGCGCGCCATCCTGGAAACCACGATGCGTACTTTGCGCGACACCCGTTTGGCCAAGGACACTTCGACCCCGTTCTTGAAGAGTCTGGGCTATCGTCTGTACTACCTGCGCGACAACGTGAGCTTGCGCAACACCCAAACCCGATTCGCTTTGCAGCTTGCCTGCGTGGTCACGCTTGCCCAGACGGTGAACGTGCTGCTTACAACCTATGCCGATGCGATGTTCGGCATTTGGATTCCCATGGTGGCCTTCACCATCGTGAACACCTACAGCGACGAAACGCTCAAATCGACCGGTCGCAACATCGTGGGCACCTTGCTTGGTGTGGCGATATTCGTGCTGTTGGTTAACCTGGTTCCCCTGGAGGCGCGCGTGGTCGTGGCGGTTTTCCTGGGTTACACCATCATCCTCACCGAGATCGGCCGCATGTGGAACGTCGCGGGCGGCACCCAGATGGCGCTTTCGGCGCTCTACCCGTACGCGACGCTTGGTACGGCCGCCTCCACGCGTTTGATGTTGGTGCTCGTGGGCGCCTTGTGCGTGGTCACCTTGATCTTCTTCGTGCTGAACACGCGTCGCTCCGAGACGGTGCGCGCCAAGCTCGTCGAGATGGAGCGTATCGACGTGCGTCTGATGAAGAGCGTGCAGAAGGGCCTGGGGCGCGGTTACGTGAACCTGTGGCGTACTGTGCAGCTGCTCTATTACACGCATCTGGACGCAGGCTTGCTGCAACGTTTGTCGTCGTCTTTGGCTGAGAGCAAGGTGAAGCTTGCCGAGCGTAAGAGCCGCAAGCCTGCCGATCAGCAGCTGGCGGCCGACGTTCAGCGCGTGCTCGACCTGAACTATCGCTTCACCATGGACGCCGCGCATGCGGTTGTTTTGCTGGATCCGCGCCGCGTTCAGGAGGACCGTTGGCGCAGCGGCAGCGTTTACCCCGACACCACGGGGCGCTTGCGCCACCTGGATGTGACAGCCGAGAAGCTGGATGCCGAGCTGCACAGCCTTGAGGGCATGCGCCACCTGGAGCGGGGGGAGTAGCATGGGCGATGCTGGGATGGTGAGCGAGCAGGACGTTTTGCAGTGCGCATTGGATGCCGCTGGCTTGGAGCTTGTTCGCAAGGAAGAAGGCCTTACGCTTGTAGGCGACGGCATGGAGCTGCGAGCTTGCTTTGCCGATCTTCTGCCTCGTATAAAGCCTGGGCGTTTGCAGGCCGAGCTTTTGGTGAAAGCGGCTAAGGTAAAAGGGGTGGGCGAGCCTTGCGCGGTCGACGCTACTGCGGGTTTTGGCGCCGATTCCTTTTTGCTTGCTGCGGCGGGCTATAAGGTGCTGCTGTTTGAAAGCGACCCAGTAATTGCTGCGCTTTTGGAGGATGCGCTTGTTCGCGCCGCAGATGACGAACGAACGGCGGACGTTGTCGCGCGCATGCAGCTTGTTAAGGGCGATAGCGTGCTTGGCTTGGGTCGGCTTGGCTTTGAGCTGGACGTGGTTTTGCTGGACCCGATGTTCCCTGAGCGCCGCAAAAGCGCCGCTGTTAAGAAAAAGTTCCAGCTGATTCATCGTTTGGAGCGGCCGTGCTCTAATGAAGAGGAGCTTTTTGAGGCCGCGGTGGCCGCCGGTCCCCGCAAGATCGTCATCAAGCGTCCTCCCAAAGGCCCCTTCCTTGCGGGCAAAAAGCCGAGCTATTCCTTAAAGAGCAAAGCCGTCCGCTACGACTGCCACGTTTTCGCCCGCGAGCGTTAGCGCCTCTGCGTGCGACATTTTAGCGGGCGCTGGCGCCTCGCCCTTTGGTTTGAGTCTTTTCGAATTGCGGTTAGAATCGGGTAATCGCAAAAATTGAAGGAAAGGCGGGCGCATGGCCAGCCAAAACGATACGAAAACAGAAAACTCCGTCGACGGCGCAGGTCGCGAGGGTTTTTCGAGCCGCCTGGGCTTCTTGCTCATCAGTGCCGGCTGCGCCATCGGCCTTGGCAACATTTGGCGCTTCCCCTACATCACCGGTGAGTACGGCGGCGCCGCATTTGTGCTGCTTGTCATCCTGTTTTTGGTGCTTTTGGGCTTGCCTGTGCTGGTGATGGAGTTCGCCGTGGGCCGCGCAAGCTACCGTTCCACGGCGCGAAGCTTCGATGCGCTTGAGCCGCGCGGAAGCAAATGGCATCGGTTCAAATGGTTCTCCATCGTGGGCAACTACATGCTCATGGCCTTCTACACCAGCGTGTGCGGCTGGATGGTGGCCTACCTCTTCAAGATGGGTGCCGGCACCTTCAACTCCGAGGGCGTGGATATTTCCGCCGTTTTCGACTCCATGATCGGCGATCCGCTGGAAATGACCGGCTGGATGCTCTTGGTCACGCTCCTTGGTTTCGGCATCTGCGCGCTTGGCGTGCAAAAGGGCGTCGAGCGCATCACCAAGGTGATGATGGCGGCGCTCTTCGTGCTGATGGCGATCCTGTGCGTGCATTCGTGCCTGCTCGATGGGGCGCAGGAGGGCCTGGCCTTCTACCTGCTCCCCAACTTCGACAACCTCTTCAACAACCCCGATGCCAGCCTGGGCGAAATCGTCTACGCGGCCATGAGCCAGGCCTTCTTCATGCTTTCGATCGGCATCGGTTCCATGTCCATTTTCGGCAGCTACATGGCGCGCGACCACAAGATCACGAGCGAGGCGGTGCAGATTGCCAGCATGGACACCATCGTTGCCATCATGGCCGGCCTGATCATCTTCCCCGCTTGCTTCGCTTTCGGCGTAAGCCCCACCTCGGGCCCCAATCTGGTATTCCTTACCTTGCCGGCAGTTTTCCAGCAGATGCCGCTGGGGCAGCTATGGGGCACGCTTTTCTTCCTGTGCATGGCTTTTGCGGCGCTCTCCACGGTCATCGCGGTGTTCGAAAACATCCTGCGCTTCTCAATGGACCAGTGGAACATCACGCGCAAGCGCGCGGTGGCATGCAACGCGCCGTTGCTTATTCTTGCCTCCATGCCTTGCGTTTTGGGCTTCTCCGTGCTGTCGGGCGTCACCATCCCCGGCATCGGCGACATTCAGTCGATCGAGGACTTCCTGGTGTCCAACAACTTCCTGGTGCTGGGCGCCTTGGTCTTCGTTTTCTTCTGCACGCGCAAAAGAGGATGGGGTTGGCAGAACTTCATCGAGGAAGCCAACGAAGGCAAGGGCTTGGCATATCCAAAGTTCCTCTACGGCTGGACGCGCTACGGCGTGCCCGCGCTCATCCTCGTCGTGTTCGTGGCTGGCTGGGTGCCGAAGATCGCTTTCTGGCTTGGGCTAGGGTAGCTTGCTCTGGCCATCTTTGCGCTAGGTGTTTGTTCTAGCGGCTTTGTTCCCATCGATGTGCCTGCAGGGCGCCGTAGGGCGCCCGTGCTTTTGGCGGATGGGTTTGCTTCCTCATGGACGGACAGCAAGAAGGGCGCCGTAGGGCGCCCTTCTTTTTGGTAGATATGCTTTACGCGCTGAGGCCTATTTGGCTTTCAGCTTTACTTTCGGCCCACAAGGTCGGGGTTCTCCATATCGGCGAACTTGTCCTGCTCGCCGCTTTCGCCCACTTCGTAGTCTTTGCCGGGATCGACGAAGTCTTTAAGCTCTTCGGGCTCCTCGGAGGCGCCGATCAGGGAATCGGCGTCGATGGGAGCCACGGTGTCGTCATTGAAGACGCTCTTATCGAGCATACCGTTGATCGCCGCAATCGAGGTGGTTACCACGCCGTCGCCGGTGACGTTGACGGCGGTGCGGCCCATGTCGAGGATGCGGTCGATGCCCATGATCATGGCAACGCCCTCGGCAGGCAGGCCAACCGCGCTGAAGACCATGGTGAGCATGATGGTACCGACGCCGGGAACGCCTGCGGTGCCGATGGATGCGGCAACAGCGGTGGCCACGACAGTGGCAAGCCCGGCAATGCCCAGGTCGATGCCGTAAGCCTGCGCAACAAAGATAACCGCCGCGCCCTGCATGATAGCGGTGCCGTCCATGTTGATGGTGGCGCCCAAGGGAATGGTGAAGGAGGCAATGCGGTTATCAACGCCGATGCGGCTTTCCAGCGTGCGCATGTTCAGGGGGATGGTGGCGTTGGAAGAGGAAGTGGAGAAGCCGAACACCGTGACGGGCCAGTACTTCTTAAGGAAGTGAATCGGGTTCAGGCGGGTGAACAGCACCAGAAGAAGCATGTACACCACGAAGAGCTGAACAGCCAGGCCCAGGTAGACGGTGCCGATGAATTTGATCATGGGCAGGATGCCGCTGATGCCGAGGTTGCAGAAGGTGCGGGCGATCAGGCAGAAGATGCCGATGGGGGCAAGCTTCAAGATCCAGCCGATGAGCTGCATCATGATGCCGTTGAACTGAGTGAAGAAGCGGTTGACCGTGGCAACCTTCTTGCCCAGATGGCCAAGCAAAAAGCCGAGCACCAGTGCGAAGAAGATGATCTGGAGCATGGTGCCGTCGGCCATGGCCGAGAAGATGTTGGTGGGGATGATGGCCAGCAGGGTATCGGCGGCGCTGGTGCTCTCGGTGGAGGTGGTGGGCTCGACCTTGGTGATGGAGGCCATGTCCAGGCCGATGCCCGGCTGGGTGATGGTGGCAAGGCCGATTGCGATGATGATGGCGAGCGCGGTGGTTGCCAGGTACATCAGGATCGCACCGCCGCCAACGCGACCGAGCATCTTGGGGTCCGACATCGAGGCCGCGCCGCATACGATGGAGCAGAACACCAGCGGCACGACGATCATCTGCATCAGGCGAATGAAAGCTTGGCCAAGAACATAGAACAGGCCTTCGATGACGTAGAGGTCGATCCAGTCGCCGTCGGTCACGACGAAGCTGGCGCCGATGCCTACCACTATGCCCGCCACAAGCGAGATCAAGATCCAGGAGGTGGTGCCAAGCTTCTTCTTTTTGGGAGCCTCGTCGGCTTGGGATACTGACTTAGTATCGGTCATGAGCTTCCTTTCCCTATGTTCAGCGTCGATGTACTTGCAAGACGCGATCGTTCATGTTCGCCAGCTCACCTTTGGGCGCCCAAATTTAAGGCCGTTTGGGCGCAGAAGATTGCTGCGAAGCCTCGCCTCGTTTTCGGCAAAGCGACACAATGCCATCACAGTTTTGTTAAATTTTGGTAAAGAGACATGAATTAACTAGCCCACCAGCGTTATTTGCCGGTGGGCTGTTGGCGCTTATGCGTTTAAGGGCGATTCTTGGGTCTTTTTAGGTGATGGGCGCTACGAGAAAGTGCCCATCGGCACTCGTGCCTGTGCCTGCGTGAGCGTGGGTACAGGCGCAGGGTGCAGGCTTCCTGGAACGCAAGCTCTTGGATCTGCGGACCTTAGGGGTGCTAGAAGCGTTCGGCCACCTTGCGTGCGCTCGAGACGATGTCGCGGTTTTCCTCGATGGCGCAGGCTCGATGGAAGGGCTGGTGCTCCACCAGGGTAAGGCCCTCTTCGTCGGAGACGAGCGTCAAGCCGGCGATGCCCGTGGTGGGCTGATAGGCCTCGGAAAAGCCGCCGTCGATGTTGAAGTGCCGCCCGCCGCAGCGCACAGGATCCTCGCCGTCCTTGATTTTCACGGGCACGTGACCGCATACCAGGTAGGACTGCGCGGGGTCCATGCCGAAATCACGGAAGATGGCATCGTGCGCCGCTTCGTCGTCCTGCAGCTTGTAGAAGGCGTTCTTGTGCTCCGCCTGAGCTTCCTTGCTTTCCACCAGGTAGCGCTCGAAGGTTGCCATTTTGTCCTTGCCGAACAAGGGGCTGCCCGCGCCGAGCCACAGGTACCACAGCAGATCCTGGCCGAGCTTCGCCTGTGCGGCGTCGCTTGCCTCAAAGGCGTCGCGCACGTGCTGGTCGATGGTGTCGAAGAGCGCCTTGCCCTTGAGCGTCTTGCCGAAGAGCTCCACTTCCATCAGGCTGCCGTCGGAATTGAGGGGCACGCAGGCATGGAACATGAGCGCGTTGCCGCTGATGGTGTACAGGCCGCCGTGTTCGAGGAAGAGCTCGATGTGGCGCTGAAGCTGCTCGCATTCGCGGAAGGTCTTCTGCAGGTAGGCGAGGATTTCGGCTTCCTCGTCGGTGAGCCTGTAAGGGTCGGCCGCATCGGTGGTGGGGAAGACTTTGTCCAAAAGCTCGTGCTCAACACCGTCGATGACGACGGTTCCGCGTTCGTAGTCGATATGATGCAGAAGCTTGCGATCGGCGAGCCCGAAGTCGGGGTTTTCATCGATCAGCTGCCCTTCGACCTTGAACTGGATCATGGTCATGGCTTTTTGGATCTTGACGTTGATCTGCCTTTGCTCGGGCGTGACCACGGCATTCCCTTTGAGCCCGAATGCCGCGCAGGGGTCGTCGGCGTAAACGCGGCAGGCGAATTCCTCAACGGGTCCAAGATCCATGTGGTAGCGCTCGGTGAGGATGGGCAGGTTGGAGTAGCGCGAGCAGATGCGCATCACGTGGGCGATGCAGCCGGGCTGCCCAAGGGCGGCGCCCATCCACACGATGTCATGGTTGCCCCATTGGATGTCGTAGTCGACCACGCGGGCAAGCTCGTCCATGATGAGGTCGGGCGCAGGCCCGCGATCGTAGATGTCGCCTACCAGGTGCACTTTCCCTACCGACATGTTGCGGATGGCGTGGGCCAGAAGAGCGATGCGCGTTTCCTGGTCGATGTCGGCCAGCTCGTCGTGGTGCGTGGTCTCGGGCAGCCTCTCTTGGCCAAGGGCGTGGCGGAAAGCCGCCGCCGATGTTTCCTCTTTCGCGCGTGACATGAGCATTCCGAGCATCGCATGCAGAGCCATCTCGGCCTTATCGAGCGCGTAGCCGTTGCGCAGGTGGCGCTCGGTCATGGTTCGGGGGTAGCAGACGAACATCAAAAGCGTCGTTTTGTCTTCTTCCGAGAACTCGGGGAAGGTTTCCTTGATCGTGCGTTCGACCGCGCCGCAACCGCTGCGCAGCACGTGCGCGAATGATTCGTATTCGCCGTGGATGTCCGACATGAAAAGCTCTGCTGCCATGAGCGCTCCTTGCAAAGTTACCTGCTTTTTACTTTATTCTAGCAAGCTTCCCGTTTCAGGACGGTGACACCCGGCAAGCCCCGGTTGCGCATATCGAAGCCGCGGCGAGGCTTGGTGGAACCTTGGCCGTTCTTACCTTGCTTGCGGAGCTGGCGTTCGGCAGGGCTGAAGTGATGTTCGGTTTGCTGCGGCGCCGGTCTTTGTTTTCGGCGGGTTTGCGCTCACCGAAACGCAGCAAATCCTGGGTTTCTTTCTTGGGGCTTAGAGCCCTTCGTCTGGGACATTGGCCGCTTGCGAAAGGTGAACGGTTTTCCTTAGCAAAGCTAAAATTCAAGAAAACTCCTGGTGAGCAGCTTCTTTTTATGGAATTTGAGCG
>CAVBOO010000016.1:0-10802 GCA_963597045.1 bacterium
CGGACACCTGCTTCATGCCGCGCTCCTCGACGATGGCGGAAGGATCCTTATCCTCCTCCATAACAGCTGCGAAGACCTCTTTGCCCTGCTTGGAGCTGATGGCATCCTCGGCCAAAAGCTTGACCAGCTCGACCGCGCGTTCGGGCGTGAAGAGGCACTCGTCCAGCAAGACATCGTTGGCGTTAAGGTAGGCGTAAAGATCGTTGATAACCAGGTTAGCCAGGGGCTTTGCGAGTTTGGCCGTGGCGCCCTGGGCCATGCAATCCTCGAAGAACTTCGCGGTTTCGCGATGGTCTACCAGGTGACGTGCGTCGTAGGACGAAAGCCCGAAATCGGCGGCGAAGCGCTTGGCCTTTTGGTCGGGAAGCTCGGGCAGCTTGGCGCGTACGCCCTCGATCCACTCATCGGACAGGTCGTAGTGAGCCAGATCGGGCTCGGGGAACAAACGGTAGTCGTCGGCGGTTTCCTTCACGCGCATGACGATGGTGCGCTTTTTGGAGGGGTCCCAGTGACGGGTTTCCTGATAGATGATGCCGCCTTCTTCCAAGACCTCGGCCTGACGGCAGATCTCGTAGGCCAAACCGTCGTGCAGGTTTTTGAAGGAATTCATGTTCTTGAGCTCGGTCTTGGTACCGAGGCCCTTTTGGCCGCGGCGGCGCAGCGAAACGTTGCCGTCGCAACGCAGCGAGCCCTCCTCCATCGAGCAGTCGGAGATGCCGATGGCCAGGTAAATCTGGCGAAGCTTCTGCATGAACAGGCGTGCTTCCTCGGGGGTGCGCAGGTCGGGCTGGGTAACCAGCTCGATCAAAGGAGTGCCGGCACGGTTGTAGTCGACCAGCGAATGAGTGGCGCCTGCGATACGACCTTCGCCGCCGCCGACGTGGATCATCTTGCCGGCGTCTTCCTCCATGTGGATACGCTCGATGCCCACGTGGGCCACGTAGCCGTCCTCGGTGACGGTCACGTTCTCGGCGGTGGAGCCAGCCTCGCCCGACTCGCCCACGGCGATGCCGTCCAAATCGATGCGCTCGTTGGCGGCCTTGCCGTCGACATCCAAATCAAGATGTCCACGCATGCAGAAGGCCACAGGGCCCTGCGTGGTTTGGAAGTTTTTGGCCATGTCGGGGTACATATAGTTCTTGCGGTAGAACATCGAGTGCTTCTCGATGTCGCAGTTGGTGGCCAGGCCCGCCAAGACGATGCTCTCGATGGCGGCCTTGTTGGGAACGGGAAGCGCGCCGGGCAAGCCCAGGCACACCGGGCAGGTGTGGGTGTTGGGCGCAGCGCCGAACTCGAGCTTGCAGCCGCAGAACATCTTGGTGTTCAGGGTGGTCAGCTCGGCGTGGACCTCAAGACCGATGACGGCCTCCCAATCTTTCAGGACTTCTTCAAGCTTCTTCATGCTTACTCACCAAGCTTTCCATCGGCGAAGGAGGGGGCAACGGGTGCCGCGCCGTAAACGGACTCGAGCGCCGCGGCCACGCGCAGCATGTTCTCGTCCTTGAAGGGCGGGGCGATCAGCTGAGTGCCCACGGGCATGCCCGTTTCGGCTCCCAGACCGATGGGCATCGACATGCCGCCGTTGCCGGCGATGTTGATGCTGATGGTGTACATGTCGGACAGGTACATCTCGGCGGGTTCCGAAATCTCGCCGAACTTGAAGGCCGTGCGCGGCGCGGCGGGCGCGATGATGCAGGAAACCTTTTCGAAGGCCTCGGTGTAGTCCTTGGTGATGAGGGTACGAACCTGCTGCGCGGGATAGTAGTACTTGTCGTACACGCCGCTGGAGAGCAGGTAGCTGCCCAGCATGATGCGGCGGCGCGCCTCGGCGCCGAAGCCCTTTGAGCGGCTTGCCTCGTACTGACCGCCCAGGTCTTTATGACCGGGGTCGCAGTAGCCATAGCGCACCGAGTCGAAGCGGGCCAGGTTACTGAAAGCCTCGCAGGGGCCAAGCACGTAGTAGGCGGAGATGGCGGCGTGTGCGTTCGGCAGCTCGACCTCAACGATTTCGGCGCCCATTTCCTCGAGCTTGGCAATGGCCTCGGCGACCTTGGCCTTAACCTCGGGCTGCAGGCCTTCGGCCTCCATGAACTCGCGAACGACGCCGATGCGCATGCCCTTCACGCCTTCGCCCAGATTGGCGAGGAAGTCGGTGGTGACGTCCTGGCTGGTGCAGTCGAGCACGTCGCGGCCGGCAAGAGCGTTCATGGCCAAGGCAGCGTCGCGCACGTTGCGCGCGAAGGGGCCTACCTGATCGAGCGAGGAACCGAAGGCAACCACGCCGTAACGGGAAACCGTGCCGTAAGTGGGCTTGATGCCCACAACGCCGCAAAAGCTTGCAGGCTGACGAATGGAGCCGCCGGTGTCGGAGCCCAGCGAGATAGTGCACTGACCAGCGGCAACGGCGGCAGCGGAGCCGCCAGAGGAGCCGCCGGGAACGCGCCCCAGATCCCAGGGGTTGCTGGTGCAGCCGAACGCGGAGGTTT
This sequence comes from bacterium, assembly GCA_963597045.1. Taxonomy (GTDB): domain Bacteria; phylum Actinomycetota; class Coriobacteriia; order Coriobacteriales; family Eggerthellaceae; genus Anaerotardibacter. The sequence continues at coordinate 2,487 of CAVBOO010000016.1, forward strand.
CGGTGGAGGATCCGAAGGCAAATTCGTCCATGTTGGTTTTGCCCAGGGGGATACCGCCGGCATCGATGATGCGCGCCACGCAGGTTGCGGTATAGGGGCTCACGTAGTTTTCAAGCATGCGCGAGGAGCAGGTGGTATGCGTTCCCTCGAGGTTCATGTTGTCCTTGAAGGCGACGGGGACGCCGGCAAGGGGGCCAGCGGCCAGCAGGTTGCCGGATGCAACAGCGGCGTCCACCCTATCGGCGGCGCGCAGCGCAAGGTCGCGGGTCACTTCGAGGAAGGCGTGCACCTTCTCATCGCTTGCCTCGACGCGCGCAAGCGAAGCCTCGGCGACCTCACGGGCACTGAATTCCTTGTTGGTAAGCCCAGCCTGAATGGAAGCGACGTCCATGGAACCGAAAGTCGTCATTAGCGATCACCGCCTTCGCCCAAAATGGAAGGAATGAGGAACTGGCCGTCCTGCTGCTTGGGGGCGTTGGACAAAGCCACTTCCTGGCTGAAGCCTTCCACTTCCACATCCTCACGCATCACGTTGGACAAATCGCCGATGGGATGGAAGGTGGGCTCGACCCCTTCAAGGTCGTACTCGGTAATGGGTTTCAAGGTATCGATGACGCTGTTCAGGTCGACCGTCATCTGGGCGACCTCGTCATCGTTCAGCCCGATGCGTGCGTACTCGGCAATGCCGCGCACGTCGGACTCGGTCACGTGTTGAGTCATATGCTGTTCCTTCTTAAAAGCGCTTGGCCTTGCATGCAAACGAGGCGCCCGCAAAACAAGGCTGAAAGAATACCTGCCCATGATAACAAAGAGGGGAAGCGCTTTTCGGCCTCCCCGCTTTGCTTCATGCAGTATTTACTTGGAGCCTCCGACGGCCTGTCACCAGAGGGCATGGCGCCCAAAGCCAGGGCGCCGAAACGCAAGCGCGGCGGCTGCCGCGCCCCATGATCGGGACGCATTAAAGCCTGCACCACCGTTCGCGCAGCTAAAGTGCGGCGTTGATGGCGTCGACGCTCGCCTTGGCGTCCGCCAAAAGCATCTTGGTGTTCTTGTTGAAGAAGAGCGGGTTCTGCACGCCCGCGTAGCCTGCGTTGCCCATGGAGCGCTTGAACACGATAACCTCGTGCGCCTCCCAAACATGAAGGACGGGCATGCCCGCAATGGGCGAATCGGCCTCGGAGGCGCTCGGGTTCACGGTGTCGTTGGCGCCGATGACCAGCACGGTATCCACGTCGGCGAAGTCGTCGTTTATCTCGTCCATCTCGTAGACGCAATCGTAGGGGACGTTGGCCTCGGCCAAAAGCACGTTCATGTGGCCAGGCATGCGGCCGGCCACGGGATGAATGCCGAACTCCACGTCGACACCCATCGCCATCAGGCGCTTTGTCAAATCGGCGACGGGGAACTGCGCCTGCGCCACCGCCATGCCGTAGCCCGGCGTGATGACAACGCGCTTGGAGCGCTTGAGCAGCTCGGCCACTTCCTCGGCGGTGGTCTCGGTGTAGTCGCCGTAGTCCTTGGACTCGGACGGCGCCGAAGAGGACCCATTGCCGAAGCCGCCTAGGATAACCGACACGAAGGAGCGGTTCATGCCCTGGCACATGATGTAAGAGAGATAGGCGCCCGAGGAACCTACGAGCGCGCCCGTGATGATGAGCAGATCGTTACCAAGGGTGAAGCCCGCCATTGCAGCCGCCCAGCCCGAATACGAGTTGAGCATCGAGACCACGACGGGCATGTCGCCGCCGCCGATGGCAAGCACCAAATGCGCGCCCAGCACCAGCGAGATGACAGTGAGGATGGCCAAGGGAACAAGCCCCGCCTCGACGCTGCGGGTCGTGATGAACCAAGCGATCAGGGCGATGCTTGCCACGAGCATGGCCAGGTTGATGAAGTTACGGCCGGGAAGCGTGAGCGGCTTGCCCGAGATCTTTCCCGACAGCTTGAGGTAGGCGACGATCGAACCCGTGAAGGTGACCGCGCCGATGAACACGGCAAGCCCCGCCTCGCCCATATGGAAGGCCGAGGAAGCGCCTTCTGCGCCGGGGTTGGCGAAGAAGGAGTTGTAGCCCACCAGCACGGCCGAAAGGCCGACGAAGGAATGCAGTTTGGCCACCAGCTCGGGCATCTCGGTCATCTGAACCTTGACCGCGTGCCACACGCCTATAGCAGCACCGATGGCCATGGCGAAGACGATGAGCACGATGGCGAAAACGGCAGCGCGCTCATCGTTGGCCACCGACACGACGATCACCGAGGCAAGGGCAATCACCATGCCGCAAATTCCCAGATAGTTACCCAATTGCGCGGTTTTCTGCTTGGACAGATTGGCCAAGGCCAGGATGAACAGCAGCGCCGCCAACAGGTAGGCCAGCTGCTCGACGTGGCCCAGGAAATCAAGCGCGCCGGCGCTTGCGTTGAAACTCGTTTGCAGCAATTCCATTAATCCTCAGAGCTCCTACGGAACATTCCCAGCATGCGATGCGTGACCAAAAAACCACCGAAGATGTTGATGGAGGCCAGAAGCGCGGCAACGAAGGCGACGGCGGCGATAACGGGGCTGTCCGATCCTATTTGGGTAAGGGAGCCAACGATGATGATGCCCGAAATCGCGTTGGTAACCGACATCAAGGGTGTGTGGAGCGCATGCGTCACGTTGGTGATGACGTAGAAGCCGACCACGCACGCAAGCTCGAAAACGATGAAGTGGCTGGTCATCTCGGCGGGGGCGGCCAAAATGAGCGCGGCACCCAACAGAGCGGCCAAAGCCTTCCACCAATGGCGAGCGAGAGCGGACTTCTTCTTGGGGGCGGGCTCGTCGGCTGAGTCGGGGCTCGGCGCCTGCGCGTTCGCCGCTGGCGCAGCCTGCTGCTTGGGCGCGGCCGACACCTTCACCGCCGGGGGCGGCCAGCACACCTGGCCATCAAGCACAGCCGTGACGCCGCGCACGACCTCATCGCTTTGATCATAGACGGGCTCCCCGTTCTTCTCGGGGGTCGTCAGCTTGAAGAAGTTGACGATGTTCTGGCCGTAAAGCTGCGAGGCCTGACCGGGCAGGCGGCTGGGCAAGTCGGTGTAGCCGATGATCGTGACGCCGTTTTCGGTGGTGACGACCTTGCCCGCCTGCGTGAGCGCGCAATTACCGCCCTTTTCGTTGGCGCCCATGTCGACGATAACCGAACCGGGGCGCATGCCCGCAACCGCTTCGGCGTCCAGAAGCAAGGGAGGCTGCTTACCGGGGATTTGAGCGGTGGTGATGACGATGTCGACATCGGCGGCCTGCTCGGCGTAAACCTTGTTTGCAAGTTTAGCCTGGTCGGCGGTCATTTCCTTGGCGTAGCCGTCTTCGGAGTGCTGCACAACGGGAATGGGTACGAACTCCGCGTTAAGGGATTCAACCTGATCGGCGACCTCGGGGCGAACGTCCGTCGCACGGACGATGGCGCCCATCGACTTGGCCGTGCCGATGGCGGCCAGACCCGCAACGCCGACGCCGATGACGTAGAGCTTGGCAGGAGCGATCTTGCCCGCCGCCGTCACCTGACCGCCGAACAAGCGGCCGAAATGCGCGGCAGCCTCGACGACCGCGCGATAACCGCCCACGTTAGCCATGGAAGAACGAACGTCGAGCGACTGGGCTCGCGAGATGCGGGGGACCATGTCCATCGCAAGCGCAGTGACACCCTGCTTGGCCAAACGCTCGATAAGCGCAGAGTTCGCGCTCGGGTTAAGACGGCTCACCAAGGTGGCGCCCGCCTTCATCTGTGCGATCTGCTGCTCGGTCGGTGCGTCCAGGGCGGTGACGATGTCAGACGCCCAAACCTCCGCGCCCGAAACCACTTCGGCGCCTGCGCGCACGTAATGCTCGTCGGGATAGTTGGCCGCCGCGCCCGCACCCGACTCAACGCACACGCTGAAGCCGAGTCCTATGAGCTTTTCCACCGTGTCGGGCGTGGCCGCGACGAGCGTTTTCACGCCCTGCCATTCTTTAGGAATGCCAATCTTCATGGCCCCTCTTTTCTGCTGCCGTACGTAAATCCATTCAGGTTTATCGACGCTTGTTTAATTTAATTAAAACAACAGAGTAACGAGCATGACGCGGCATACCGGGCAAATACGAAAAACAGTGGCAAATGGACGAAAGAACCCGTTCGACTGAAAAGGGTCGAACGGGTCTGGGATTTCGATGAAAAACTCGGGGATTTAGCAGGGCAAAGGCGACGCCGAATAGATTTCGCACGCCGAAGAGCGGAAACGTCCCTAGCGCACGATGGGATTGATTGCGCGCGTGATGGCGTCGGCGATCTCGAGCGCCAAATCGCCGCGATCGTTCCAGACGATCACCTTACCGCGAGCGCCGTCCGCGGTGATTTCGGAGAACTGGACGATAGGGGCCTTCTCCACCTTGGCCAAAGGCGCCACCGCGCTCCCGGCTGCAACGGCTATCTCGTTGGCCAGCTCGTTCAAATCGCGATCGTTGGCCACGATGAAGGAAACCTGCGATTTCTCCAACGGCGCAGTAACGACGATGGTGCTGGTGGAGGCGTTGGAGTTCGGCACGAACACAACCTCGCCCGCGCGGTTGATGATGGCCGTCTGACGCCAACCAATGTCGCGCACCACACCCGTCTGCCCGCCGATCGTGATGTTGTCGCCCGGGCGATAAAGCCTGCACATCACGATGGTCGCGCCGCCGATGAGGTTCTTCAAGGTGTCCTGCGCGCCCAGCGACAAAGCCAAGCCGCCGATGCCCAAAGCGGCGATGAAGGCTGTGATGTTGACGTCCAGGCAGGCGTCCAAAACGATGCAGAAGCCCACGAAGTAGAGCGCCACCCTGATCACCTTGTCGAAGATGGAAACGTCGGCAAGGGGGCTGTCGTTTTTCCTCAAAGCTTTGTTCACTGCTTTGATAACAAGGTGCGTTGCCCAGACGGTGATCAGGACGATTATCAAAGCCATGACGATGCGCGCAACGATGTCGTTACCCAGGAAGGCAACCATGTGCTTCTCCCAAACGTCGGTAGCTCCGTCTATCAGTGTAGTAGGGTCCATGCGATTCCTTTTGGTTCTTTCTGCTTTCACCATGGTAAAGAAAACTTATAAGAGCAAAGGCGCAGGGCTAGTTGGTATCATGGAAAACCCATGCCAGCGGCGAACCGGCGGCCCCATGCCCAGGCGGGCCTTACGGCGCGCAGCGCTTATCGCAAAGCTTGGGCGCGCAAGCCATCTGGGCAACTGGCTTGCACTGTAAGCCAAATCGGCCGCAGCCCAAGTTGCGGCGCGTGCCAGCTGAAGCACACAGATCCAACCACCACGCCAGGAGCGTACATGGACTTTAAGAACATCGAATTCAAGGCCGCCTACGGCACCAGCCAGCAGATCCCTGAATCATTGCGGCCAGAGATCAGCTTCGTCGGACGATCAAACGTCGGCAAGTCGTCGCTGATCAACCGCCTGTTCAACCGCAAGAAGCTTGCCAAGGTTTCCAGCAAGCCCGGCAAAACCAGCACCATCAATTTCTTCAGCAACGGCAAAGAGGATTTCATCGACCTGCCCGGCTACGGCTACGCGCAGGTGTCCAAGAGCGAGAAGGCACGCTGGGCCGAAATGATCAACGGCTACTTCGACCAGTACCGCTACTACGCCCTGGTGGTCAGCCTGATCGACATCCGCCATGCGGCGAGCAAGCTCGACGAGCAGATGGTCGAATTCCTTAAAAGCACCGAGCTACCCTTCTGCATCGCCTTGACCAAGGCCGACAAGCTCTCCCGCAGTCAGCAGTTCCGCCAGCGCGATGCCATCCGTAAGCAGCTTGGCCTTGGCACCGAGGTTCCCATGATCATCACCAGCTCCGAAAAGGGCGACGGCATGGATGAGCTCAAGGCAACGATTGAAGAGGCCTGCAAATGACGGAGGTAACGCTGTACTCCGACGGTTCCTCGCGCGGCAACCCCGGGCCCGGCGGCTATGGAACCGTCATGCACTTCGTCGATTCCGCGGGGAAGCTCCACGTAAAAGAACTTTCGCAAGGCTACAACACCACCACCAACAACCGCATGGAGCTGATGGGCGTTATCGCCGGGCTGGAAGCACTCAAGCGCCCCTGCAAGATCACAGTCGTTACCGACTCTCAGTACGTCGTCAACGCCTTCAGCAAGAATTGGATTGCCGGCTGGCAGAAAAAGGGCTGGAAGAACGCCAAGAAGGAGCCTGTGAAGAACAAGGATCTTTGGCTGCGCCTGCTTGACGCCAAGGCACCGCATCAGGTGAGCTTCACCTGGGTCAAAGGTCATGCCGGCCACCCCGAGAACGAACGCTGCGACGAGCTGGCCACCACTGCAGCCGACGGCAAAGGCCGCATCGACGACACAGGATTTGAAGGCTGATTCTTGAGCTGATTTTTACGGGCTTTCCAGCTTTTCAGCCAATTTTTCGCACTTTACTGACTGACTTGAATAGCACCAGTTCAATCAGTATTTTTTATCACCCATTTAACCAAAAACAGTAATTCTATTTAACCAAAAAAGGAGTTTTCAGTTAACAAAATTCCAGTTCATGATCTACGCATTGCTTACACTACGCCTCATAAATCCAAAGCGCGCACCGTAGCCAAGAACGACAAAACTAAACTACGGAGCCAATGTGTCTATCGGAACAATTTGGATCCCGTCTTCTGTTACGTAGGCGGGAGAGCCAAAACCAACAACTACGCATTTTCTTGATGCTGGCTCATTTCCCGCTTTAATCATTTTTTCTTCAAGTTTCTTTAGATTCTTGACGCCCGCGTCAATGCTCTCCGAACCAAGCTTTACCTCTATGGCAACCCATTCGCCGTTAGCTTTCGAAACAATCGCGTCGACCTCTAAGTCGTCGGCATCGTGATAATGGCTCACGCTCGCGCCAATTACAGATGCGTACGCGATAAGGTCGTGCAACACAAGGGACTCAAATAGCAATCCCAGAGTTTTAGGGTCTTTTAAAAGGGAACTTTCGTTTGCGCCAAGTGCGGCAGCGGCCAAGGAAGGATCCGCCAAGTGAGTCTTCTTTGCGCTTCTCAGCTTTACTTTTCCTCTGATTGCTGGATCCCACGCAGGAATGTCACAAGTAAAGTTAAGCCTTGCAAGAATCGACCTATATACCGATACCGTTTGACGTGTTGCCATTCCGGCCATATCAGCAACTATTGTTTTCTCACTCACAAGAGAAGACTCATTTCTGGCCAACGATCTAATAAGGCTTTTCACTTTTTCAGGGTCTCTGCGCAAACCGTCAATTGCCGAGACGTCGGTCTCACACACGGTTTCGATATAATCGCTCGCCATAATAGAAGTTTGCTGCGTCGTCTTGCCAATTGCCGAAGGCCAACCTCCTCGAACCACAAGTTCAGCCACATCTTTCAAACCTAAAGAATTTACAGCTGAATACGTTCGCCCCTTGAACAATCCAGCAAGACTAACTTTGCCGGAAGATACCCCGAGCTCAAAAAGAGACATAGTGCCCATGTCTATCCTGGAAATCCTACCCGCCCCACTATGCATCGGAGCATTTTTATCATTAGGTGTAGCGGATCCAGTAAGAATAAAAAGCCCTGCGGTTGCCCTTCTGTCGCATTCAAATCGAACAGCGTCCCAGAGCTTTGGAACTTCTTGCCATTCGTCAATCAACCTTGGATTATCGCCTTCCAGGGCTATTGAAGGCTCTATATTCGCGAGCGTTCTTGCCGCGAAATTATTCGCAGGGTCGGTCAGCATAAGGTTTGAGCCAGAATGCTTCGCTGCAGTTGTTGTTTTGCCACACCACTTAGGACCCCTAATTAGGACAGCTCCAAAAGTTGCTAATTTTTCTTCAAGTTTTGCATCGATAAGTCGTGGGATATAGTCAGCCATAACAGTTCCCTATCTGGGTTTTTATAATTCATTTAACCAAAAACAGTAATTCCATTTAACCAAAAAAGGAATTTTCAGTTAACAAAATTCCGGAAAAGACAACGATCCTCATAGCATAGACAGCGTTTTCACTCTAAAAGTCGTACGATTGCGCGATTTGGGTCACCAGATGGTCACCAAATGGTGACCCATGATGCAAAACTAAAAAGGCTTGACCCGCAAAACAGCAGGTCAAGCCTTATTTTTAGTGGTGCCCCCGAGAGGAATCGAACCTCCGACGCACGGTTTAGGAATTATAATTATTCACGGTCAGCAATGGTCTAACCAGGTCATTTATGTACAAAAATTGTCCAAACCAGACCCATTTTTCCAAATCTGGGACACCAACTAGACACCAGTTGGTGTCCCAGGTGTCCCAAATGCTAAACGC
>CAVBOO010000017.1:0-10351 GCA_963597045.1 bacterium
ACACCTGGAACATCCGGGTGGAAAACAGCAAGGGCATGGTCGTCTACGACAACGATAAGAACTCATCGAAATCCTTGCTCGGGCCACAGAAGGCCGGCGCTGATGTTGCCTCCTCGGCCATTTACTCCGATGGTAAGCAGGTGGGCACGGTTTACGTGCGCGTCTTCGGTTCGTCCGACTTGTCCAGCTCGCTCGATCGTGAGTTTCAGCTGCGTTCCTATCAGGCCATTTTGCTTGCCGGCCTGGTGGCCTTGGTTGTGGCCTTGGTTGGCGGATTCTTCTTCAGCCGCGCGCTGGTGAGGCCCATCAACGAGATCACCCATGCGGTCAATCGCATCAAGGACGGCGATTACTCGGCACGCTCGGGCCTAACCGGTAACGATGAGATTTCGCGTTTGGGCGAGACCTTCGACCGCATGGCCGACTCCATCGAGGCCAATCGCAACCTCGAGCGCCGCTTGGTCACCGATGTCGCGCACGAGCTGCGCACGCCTTTGATGGCCATCCAGGCGACGGTCGAGGCCATCATCGACGGCGTGTACGAGCCAAGCCCCGAGCGCCTGGAAACCCTCAACGCCGAGGTGCGCCGCTTGTCGCGCTTGGTCGACGCCCTTCTTAAGCTGTCGCGTCTTGAAAACCGCGCCAACCCCGTTGAGATGACGCGCCTTGATTTGTCCGAGCTGTTGGAGCAGGTGGTCGACACGCATAAGGCCTTCGTGGTCGACTCGGGGCTCAACTTCGAGTTCCGGCGCGACCCTCACGTGTGGGTTCTTGGCAACGCCGACATGATCCGCCAGGCAACGGCCAACCTCATTTCCAACGCGGTGCGCTACACACCCGAAGGTGGCACGGTGACGCTCACGGTGAAAAAGGGCGACATCATGGGCCAGATCGCGGTCAAAGATACCGGCATCGGCCTTACGCCCGAGGAATCCAAAATGGTGTTCAGCCGCTTCTGGCGCGCCGACCGTGGTCGCGCCCGCGCCACGGGCGGCTTGGGCATCGGCCTTTCGGTGGTTAAGGAAATCGTCGATCGCCACAACGGCTGGGTTCACGTGGACGGCCGCCCGAACGAGGGCGCCTGCTTCACCATCTACATTCCGCTCATCCGCGAACAGGAATCGCCGCGTCGTTTGCGAATCCGGCGAGAAAACGGAAAGAACCTTCCATAAATCAAGCCCGTTTGCTTCATAATAAGAAAGTACGTTTCGTAAATTTCCGTAAACGAAAGAAGGCATGCATGTCAGGAATCGACATTAAACCTGATGCACAAGGCAAGGTCCGCGACCTGTACGATCTGGGCGACAAGCTGCTTTTGGTGGCCTCCGACCGTATTTCGGCTTTCGACTACATTTTGCCTGATGAGATTCCTTACAAGGGTCAGGTCTTAACCCAGCTTTCCTGCTTCTGGTTCGAGCTTTTGGAAGGCGTGACCGAAAACCATCTGATCAGCTGCGACGTGGCAGACCTGCCCGAGCAGTTCAAGCCCTACTCCGATTACCTGGCCGGCCGCTTCATGCTCGTGAAGAAGGCCAAGATGTTCCCTGTCGAGTGCATTGTCCGCGGCTACCTCACCGGTTCCGGCCTGAAGGATTATCAGCGCACCGGCGCAGTGTGCGGCATCAAGCTTCCCGAGGGCTTGGTTAATTCCTCCAAGCTCCCCGAGGTTATCTACACGCCTTCCACCAAAGCTGAAATCGGCGATCACGACGAGAACATCAGCTTCGAGCGCACGGTCGAGCTTATGGGCGAGGCAGACGCCGCCGCCCTGCGCGACCTCACCATCAAGGTTTACACCACCGCCGCCGAGCATGCCCTGAAGCGCGGCATCATCATTGCCGACACCAAGTTCGAGTTCGGCGTTATCGACGGCAAGATCGTTTTGGGCGACGAGGTTTTGACCCCCGACAGCTCCCGTTTCTGGCCCGCCGACACCTACGAGGTGGGCAAGGAGCAGCCTAGCTTCGACAAGCAGTTCGTGCGCAACTGGCTCAACGCCAACTGGGACCGCACCGGCGAGCCTCCTCATCTGCCCGCCGACGTCATCAAAGCCACGTCCGACAAATACATCGAGGCCTACGAGAAGATCACCGGCCGCAAGTTCGTCGCCCAATAAGCCGAAGCTGCGCTGCGCGGCCGGAGCGTACAGGCCGCCGCTGACGCAAGATATAAGTAGCAACAACAAGCAAGAGAAAGCGTTTTAATGGCCACTCGCAATCCTATGAACGAACGTAACACCACGTCCAAGCCTTCTGGTCAAACTCGCAAGAGCGCTGCATCCGCGAAGCCGGTTACCAAGGCCGCCGCGTCCGTTTACGTCAAGGACACCACCGCCGCTCCCAAGAAGAAGGGCTTCCTGGCCCGCATGACGAGCTCCAACCAGGAGCCCGAAACCGCCAAGGAGCGCAAGGCTCGCGAGCAGCGCGAGGCCAAGGCCGCCGCGAAGAAGGCCGAGGACAAGGCTCGTCGCAGCTTCAGGCCCAAGACCGCCGAGTATAAAAAGTGGCGCATCGTCTTCTTCGCCTTCCTGGCAGCCGGCCTGGTGGTCATGCTCATCGCCACCGCGTTCTCTTCGCTGGCCGAGGACAATTACATCGTCTACACGACGCTGCTCATCCTTGCTTGGGGTTGTCTGACCGGTGCCATCGTCACCGACATCAAAAAGGTCAAGCCCGCGCGCGACGAGGCCTACTATGCCTCGGTCAACGTGCGTAACAAGTCCAAGAACGCCAAGAAGAGCAAATAGAGGCAATGTGCAACCGAATGCCCACGTTCGCGTGGGCATTGTTCGTTTAGGGTGGTAATTATGGAAAGCGCGCTTTGCGCACCACAGATTGCCCAGTAAACCAAGCCCGGAGCGCCCAAGCTCCCTTTGGAAGGAAGGCAGAGAAGCAATGGTTTCCCGTGTCTACGTTGAGAAGAAGTCCGGATTCGACGTTGAGGCCAAGCAGCTCTTCAACGAGCTGCGCACCATCCTCGGCATCGAGGCCTTAACCGGGTTGCGCCTGATCAACCGTTACGACGTCGAGGGTATCGACGCCGAGCTGTTCGAGCAGTGCGTCCCCACGGTTTTCAGCGAGCCTCAGTCCGATGAGGTTTCCTACGATATGCCCAAGATCGGCGACGCGCGTCTGTTCGCCGTCGAGTTCTTGCCCGGGCAGTTCGACCAGCGTGCGGCTTCGGCCTCCGAGTGTATCCAGCTCATCAGCCAGGGTGAGCGCCCAGACGTTCTTTCCGCGACCCTCTACGTGCTTGAAGGCGCGCTGAGCCAGGAAGACGTCGATGCCATCAAGCACTACGTCATCAACCCGATCGAGGCGCGCGAGGCATCCCTTGATGCGCGCGAGACCTTGAAGATGGATTACCCCGTGCCCGGCAAGGTCGAGGTCATCGAGGGCTTTACCGAGCTCGACGAAGCCGGTCTTCAGGCCTTCATCGACGAGCGCGGCCTTGCGATGGACCTGGCAGACATCGCCTTCTTCCAGAGTTATTTCCGCGACACCGAGCATCGCAATCCCACCATCACCGAGGTGAAGATGGTCGACACCTATTGGTCGGACCATTGCCGTCATACCACTTTCGGCACGGTGCTCACCGACGTTGAGATCGACGACCCCAAGGTCAAGGCCGCCTACGACAAATACCTCGAGATGCGCCATGAGCTTGGCCGCGACGACCGCGACATCTGCCTGATGGACATGGGCACCATCGGCGCCAAGTACCTGAAATCCAAGGGTATCCTGAAGAACCTCGACGAATCCGACGAGATCAACGCCTGCACCGTCAAGGTGAAGGTCGACGTCGACGGTGAGGAGCAGGATTGGCTCTACCTCTTCAAGAACGAAACCCACAACCACCCCACCGAGATCGAGCCTTTCGGCGGCGCGGCAACCTGCGTCGGCGGAGCCATCCGCGACCCACTTTCCGGCCGTGCTTATGTGTACCAGTCGATGCGCGTGACGGGCGCAGCCGATCCTTTGGTCCCGGTGTCCGAGACCATCGAGGGCAAGCTGCCCCAGCGTAAGCTCTGCACCACCGCGGCTGCGGGCTTCTCAAGCTACGGCAATCAGATCGGCCTGGCTACCGGTCAGGTTCACGAGCTTTACCATCCGGGCTATGCCGCCAAGCGCATGGAAATCGGCGCTCTGGTTGCGGCGGTTCCCGCAAGCCATGTGGTGCGCGAGGTTCCCGCCCCCGGCGACGTTGTCATCCTGCTCGGCGGCCGCACCGGCCGTGACGGCATCGGCGGCGCCACCGGTTCTTCCAAGGCGCACAACCTCGATTCGCTTGAGGAATGCGGCGCCGAGGTTCAGAAGGGCAACGCGCCTGTCGAGCGCAAGATCCAGCGTCTGTTCCGCCGTAAGGAGGCAACCACCCTCATCAAGCGCTGCAACGACTTCGGTGCCGGCGGCGTTTCCGTTGCCGTGGGCGAGCTTGCCGACGGCGTTCGTGTGAACCTCAACGCCGTTCCCAAGAAGTACGAAGGTCTCGACGGCACCGAGCTGGCCATCGCCGAGTCCCAGGAGCGCATGGCCGTCGATGTTGCGGCAAAGGACGCCGAGCGCTTCATCGAGCTTGCCCACGAGGAAAACCTCGAGGCAACCGTTATCGCCGAGGTCACCGACGACATGCGCGTGCGCATGCTCTGGAACGATGACGCGATCATCGACGTTTCGCGCGAGTTCCTGGCATCCAACGGCGCTCCCAAGCACCAGGACGCCAAGGTGAGCGCGCCTGCGGCCTACGCTCGCGATTGGGAGGGCTCCACGCTTTCCGAGAAGCTCGAGAGCTTGGTCACCGACATCAACGTTTCCTGCAACAAGGGCCTGGCCGAGCGCTTCGACTCCACCATCGGTGCGGCAACCGTGCTCATGCCCTTTGGCGGCAAGAACCAGCTCACGCCTACCATGGCAATGGCGGCCAAGCTGCCTGTTCCTGGCGAAACCACTACTTGCTCGGGCATGGCATGGGGCTTCAACCCCTACCTTACCGAGGCCGATCAGTTCACCGGCTCCTACATTGCGGTCGTTGAATCGCTGGCACGCATGGTCGCCGCCGGCTTCGAGCGCAAGAACCTCTACCTTTCCTTCCAGGAATACTTCGAGCGCCTGCGCAACGAGCCCGCCCGCTGGGGCAAGCCCGTCGCCGCCGTCCTCGGCAGCCTGATGGCTCAGCTCGATTACGGCGTCGGCTCCATCGGCGGCAAGGACTCCATGTCCGGTTCCTTCGAGGACTTGGACGTTCCTCCCACGTTGGTGAGCTTTGCCACCGGCTGCGGCACCGTCGAGCGCGTCACTTCGCCTGAGTTCAAAGCGGCCGGCAGCCGCGTCGTTTTGATTGAGCCCTTGCGCGAGGAAGACGGCATCACTCCCGTTGCTTCCTCCGAGTGCGAGGTCATGAACCTCGTCGAGGCCCTGGTCGGCGCTTCCGCCGCCACGGCCATCAGCACTCCCGGCTACGGCGGTTTGGCCGAGGCCACCTTCAAGCAGACGCTTGGCAACGGCATCGGCATCAAGCTTTCCGCCGATATCGATTCCGACGACCTCTTCGCCCCCGCATACGGCTCCTTCATCGTTGAGCTTTCCGCCGACGCCGACATCGAGAAGATCGCTGCCGACGCTGGCGTCGACATCGAGGCTGCCTGCGTTTCCGAGTTCGGCACCACCACGGCAGCCTACGAGTTTGCCGCGGCCGGCGAGACCATCGACCTGGTCAAACTCCAGGAAGCATGGGAAGCCAAGATCGAGCCCGTGTTCCCGTACCGCGCTGCAGGCGATGAAGTTGAAGCCATCACCAATACCGAGCATCTGCCCCTTACCTATCACGGCAGCCTGGCCGCCCCGCGCGTGGTCATCCCCGTGTTCCCGGGCACTAACTGCGAGTACGACACCGCCAAAGCTTTCGAGCGTGCTGGCGCCAAGGCCGAGGTTCTGGTGGTCAACAACCTCAACCCCAATGCGGTTCACGAATCCATCGAAAAGCTGGTTACCTCCATTAAGAACAGCCAGATCATTATGATCCCCGGCGGCTTCTCCGGCGGCGACGAGCCCGACGGCTCCGCCAAGTTCATCACGGCATTCTTCCGCAACCCCGCGGTCACCGAGGCCGTGCGCGACTTGCTGCAGAACCGCGACGGCCTGATGCTGGGCATCTGCAACGGCTTCCAGGCTTTGGTGAAACTTGGCCTGGTGCCCTACGGCGACATCCGCAGCATGGACGCCGAGTGCCCCACGCTCACCTTCAACACCATCGGCCGCCATCAGTCCCGCCTGGTGCGCACGCGCGTTTCCTCGAGCTTGAGCCCCTGGCTTAGCAAGACCAGCGTGGGCGACATCCACACCGTGGCCATCTCCAACGGCGAGGGTCGCTTCGTGGCCAGCCCCGAGCTTTTGGCCAAGCTTGCCGCCAACGGCCAGATTGCAACCCAGTACGTGGACGAGGCGGGCACCCCGAGCCTTGATCTGTCGGTCAATCCTTCCGGCTCGATGCTCGCCATCGAGGGCATCACCAGCCCCGACGGCCGCATCTTGGGTAAGATGGGCCACTCCGAGCGCTCCGGCCTCGGCTTGTACAAGAACGTTCCCGGCGACACCTACCAGCCCCTCATCGAGGGCGGCGTGGGCTACTTCCTGTAGCCTTTACGGGTTCGTTCCATGGCTAGCTTGCAAGAAGAAATCACCAACGGCGCGGCCTCCATCAAGGAGGGCCGCGCCGCCTTGCGCGCCGAGGTCAAAGAGCTCAGGTCCCAGCTTGGCTTTGAGCAGAAGAAGGAAAAGAGCGCTAAGATTTGCGCCGAGCTTCTAACGCGCATCGACCAGGCCCTGGCCGCCGTCGAGGAGCAAGCTGCGACCGACACCGACGCCGCATCCGCCGACACCGCCGCTTCGAGCGCTACGCCATCCCGCCGCTTTCAGCTGGGCGTGTATTCGGCTTTTTCCGACGAGGTAGATCTGGATCTGCTCATACAGGGCGCTTACGAGCGTGGCGTGGAGGTCTCCTTCCCGTGCATGATGCACGATGCGCACGGTCTTGCTGGCGCTTGCGAGCAGACGATGGAGTTTCGTCGCATCTCGAAGAGCGACTATCTGGCAAGCAAGGAGGCCCTGGGCGCAGGCGGCTCCACCCGCAAAACCGCTCTTGCCGAAGGCGAGTCGGGCGTGCCCTTCTTGCTGCATCCTTTGCGCCGCTATCATCACGACAGCCCCGAGCTTGCGGGCATGCCCTATGTTGCCGCCGATGAGCTCGACATGCTCGTATGCCCTTGCGTCGCCTTCGACGCGCAGGGCAATCGCCTAGGTTACGGCGCCGGCAACTACGACCGCTACCTAAGCCAGCTGCTCGAACCCGGGATGCTTGGCTTCACGGCCGGAGTGCAGATCGTGGGCGTCGCCTTCGCCGAGCAGCAGGTGCCCAACATCCCCGTCGAGGAGCACGACATCCCGCTTCCTTTCGTTTGGGCTTAAAGCGCCGGCCTTCTTGCTGGACGCAGCTTTCACTTTGCTAAGTCCGGATTTCTGCGCTTGCGTGCGCCTTGGCCGCTCGTCTTTAGTACCTTCCAGCTCGCCAAAGCCTGTACACGCCACGCGCACACCTAAAGCGCCGAATCTAATCCAACAGAAATCCTTGTTTTGCCGAGCTTTGTATTAAGTTCTGGTATCGTTTGCCGCTTTATGCAGGTGAGGCTCGCGCCTATGGGGGATAATCAACTTCTAGCGAAAGGAAGCCTCTTATGAACGATCAGAACAACCTGACCGAAGAACTTAAAGCTCACGCGATTACGCAGGACGAAGATCTCCGCGAGGAAAAGAAGAAGATCTCCCTGTACAAGAACTTCATCGCCGTCAACTCGATTGACCCTTCTCTTTACCAGCAGTACAACGTGAAGCGCGGCCTGCGCAATTCCGACTCCTCGGGCGTTATCGCAGGTGTCACCAACATTTCTAACGTTCATGGCTACATGATCAGCGACGGCTTCAAGGTTGCCGACGAAGGCAAGCTGCTCATCCGCGGCTACGACCTGTACGATCTTCTTTCCGGCGATCCAACCAAGCGTTTCGGCTTCGAAGAGGTGGCTTACCTTCTTCTGATGGGCGAGCTTCCCACCAAGGAGCAGCTGGATTACTTCATTTCCGCGATCGACGCTCAGCGCGACCTGCCTGAAGGCTTCACCGTCAACAAGATTCTTTCCACGCCTAGCCGCGACATCATGAACCTGCTTGCGCGCTCGGTGCTGACGCTTTATGCCAACGACGACAATCCCGAGGATCGCTCCTTCGAACACGAGATTCATACCGCCGTTAGCCTGCTGTCGCGCCTGCCTCGCATCTCGGTGCTTGCTTACTACGCCATGCGTTCGCACTATCATCGCGACACCATGGTGTACCACCACTTCCTGTACGGCGAGTCCACGGCCGAGACCATCCTTTCGGCCCTGCGCCCCGACCGTAAGTACACCCCCGAGGAAGCGCGCATGCTCGACATTATGCTCGCGCTCCATGCCGAGCACGGCGGCGGCAACAACTCCACCTTCACTTGCCGCGTGCTGACCTCGGCCGATACCGATGCCTACAGCGCCTACGCCGGAGCCATCGGATCCCTGAAGGGTCGCAAGCACGGCGGCGCGAACCATCAGGTTGCCGCCATGCAGGAGGAAATCAAGCAGAACGTCGGCAACTGGGAAAGCGACGACGAGGTTGCAAACTATCTTGCTAAGATCCTGCGCAAAGAAGCCTACGACCATACCGGCTTGATTTACGGCATGGGCCACGCGGTGTACACCAAATCGGATCCTCGCGCCATCGTTTTGAAGGAGTACGCGACCAAGCTCGCCGCGGGCACCGAGTACGAGGCCGAGCTCAACCTTCTGAAGAGCATCGAGCGCCTGGCGCCCGAGGTTATCTTGGACGTTAAGGGCACCAAGAAGGACATGTGCGCCAACGTCGATATGTATTCGGGCTTCGTTTACCGCATGCTCGGCATCCCCGCCGACCTCATCACTCCGCTGTTCGCCTGCGGACGTATGGCCGGCTGGGCGGCGCATCGCTTCGAAGAGCTCGTTTCGGGCAAGCGCATCATCCGCCCTGCATACAAAACGGCAACCGAGCCCCGTGCTTACCTGCCTATCGAGGAGCGCTAAGAGTCAAGCATTTGTTGCGTATCGTTTTGAAGGCGGCCCAAGCTCGGGCCGCCTTTTTGCTAGAATCAGGGCACTAGTTAATCGCGTGCTCACGCTGTGCGTCGTTTCTCTCGGCGCGGAAAGGGGAGGCAATGGCTGACCAGGAAAACGACATCATCGAAATCGACGATGAGTCCTTGGAAGAAGAAGTTGGCGGCACCATTTTCCTGACCGACGACGAGGATAACGAGGTTGAGGTCGAGCTTCTTGCCATCATCGAGACCGACGACGGCAAAAAGTACGTGGTTCTGCTTCCCGTCGAGGACGACGACAACGAGGTCATCATCATGGAGGTCGTCGACGTTGAGAGCGACGAGGCTTTGGAGGCCTACATTCCCGTCGAGGACGAAGAAGTCTTGAACGACGTTTTCGAGATCTTCCGTGCGGAGTTCGAGGACGTCATCGAGTTCGAGGACTAGCGGGCGCCTACTCGTAAACATAAGCAAACAAAAAGAGCTGTCACACCAGGTGACAGCTCTTTTTTCGCGCCAAAACAGGAGTTCGATCGGCGCTCAAGCTAGGAATCTAGCCACTAGGAGCAAGGAGTTATTTCTCGGTGACGATGTCGCGGATGTAATCGATGTCCATGTCGATGTCGTACCACAGCTTCTCGCCGATAGCGCCCTGCCACAGCATCATGCCGATGCCGGGAGCAACGGGGTTGCCCAGTTCCTTGGCGGTCTTGATGAGCAGGGTCTCCTGGGGGTTGTACACCGTGTCGGCAACGAAGACGCCGGGCTTGATGTACTCAGCAGGGATGAGGGACTGATCGTCCAGGGGCTTCATGCCAACCTTGGAGGCGTTAACCAGAACGTCCGCGTTCTCGCAGCATTCCTTAAGGGCAGCCTTGTCCTCAAGGTCGTGAACGTTGATCACGCAACCGGTTTCGGCGGAAACCTTTGCGGCACGCTCAACGGCGCCGTCGAAGAAGGCGTCCTTTGCGTTGAAGATGTCGATCTGGGCCATGCCGTCAAGCGCAGCCTGGACGAAGATGGCCGAACCTGCGCCGCCAGCGCCCATGAGGACCATCTTCTTGCCCTTGCACTCGAAGCCGCACTCCTTGAGGTTGCGCATGAAGCCGGCACCGTCGGTGTTGTGGCCGGTGGACTTGCCGTCCTTGTTGACAACGCAGTTGACGGCACCCATCAGGCGGGCAGCGTCGGTGAGCTCGTCAAG